>JALXCO010000133.1 GCA_026990885.1 Desulfurococcales archaeon | reverse complement strand
GTTCTCATCTATCTCGAAGGCCGCTGACTCTACGAGCTCGGCTACAGCGGCTAGGGAGTACCTCCATATTCTGGCGTCAGAGAATCTCAGTTTCAAAACTACTACCCAATATATGAGACTTATATATAATAAATATTTAATAAGATTATCCACGCACTTATAATAGGTATCGATAATGCCAGTCATAAAATCGGGTGTTGGGAGCTTTGGTGTCGCATCGGATCATCCTCTAGCGAGCAAGATTGGGGTAGAGATCCTTGAGAAGGGGGGAAACGCTTTTGATGCGGCAATAGCCGTTAGTGCGGCGCTGTCCGTTCTACAGCCGCAGATGAGCGGTTTGGGTGGTGATGGGTTTCTTCTGGCTTTCACCGATAGCGGGGTTGTAGCCTATAATGGTTCAGGTAGATCCCCTATAAGCTTCAATGGGAACGAGTATATATCTCAGAGGCCGGAGAGGGGTCCCCTAACCATAACTGTGCCGGGGCTAGTCGATCTTTGGGGGTTTATCCATGATGAATACGCCTCCCTCACGCTGGAGGAGCTCTTGTCTCCGGCAATCAAGTTGGCGGAGAACGGCTTTCGTGTGGGTTCTATGCTGTCTAGATCTATAGAGAGCTATAGGAGCGAGCTTAAGGTCTTTAACTCCTGGAACAAGCTTTTTGGAGGCTTGTCTTTCGGGGATCTGTTCGTGAACAGGGATCTGGCGAGGGTCCTAAAGATCATAAGTAGGAGGGGCTGGGACGAGTTCTATGTAGGCAGGTTGGCTGAGGAGATAGTTGCTTCCCTACAGAGGCAGGGTGTTGATATCGATCTCGAGGACTTCATGGAGCATGAGGGGTTTGAGGTGGAGCCCGTGAAGATGGAGATCGATGGGAACGCCATATATGAGCTCCCACCCAACACCCAGGGTATCTCGACGCTCCAGGCTATCTCGGCTCTATATGAGCTTGAGCTCTATAAACTGGACATCGATGATCCTGGGAGGATAGATTCGTGGAGGGAGCCCTGGAGAAATATATATATGTTCAGAAACAGCTTTGTCGGGGACCCCGAGAGCATAGATTTCGATATCTCTGAATACGTAAGCTACTCGAAGGCTATAGAAAAGCTCAAGTCACACCATAGAGCCTCAAGCTCTGCGGTGGGTTCCGGGGATACAACGTTCTTTACTGTGGTTGATAGAGAGGGCAACCAGGTCGGGTTTATACAGAGCATATTCTATCCGTTCGGTTCAGGAATAGCCACGCACGGGTTCGTGATGCAGAATAGGGGTAGGGGCTTCCTGTATGAGCGGGGGAAGATAAACTCTCCTGAGCCTAGGAAGAGGCCTATGCACACCCTATCCATCCTAGCTGTGGATTCGGGGAAGTATAGATATATAATTGGCTGTGCTGGAGGGGACTACAGGCCGCAGATTCATGTTCAGGTCTACGAATATATCTTTCTGAGGGGGCTGGATATAGGTAGGGCTGTCGATGCTCCTAGATTCATATACACCGATACAGAGTCTCTGAAGAAGGTTGTTGTCGAGAAGCGTCTAAGGGGCGGGGGCTCAAGTGGGCTCGAGTATATTACTGCGGACTACTACGGTAGGACGGGCCTCGTTAACGCGTCGCAGTACAGGATCGATAATAGCTTCGCGTGGCTTGTTTCTGATCCCAGGAGCGAGGGTGTGGCGATAGGTAGGTGAGTTTTTCTGTGATTGTTAAAGCCGATCTCCAGATCCATACAGTATGTAGCGATGGGAAGCAGGACGGCAGCACCGT
>JALXCO010000132.1 GCA_026990885.1 Desulfurococcales archaeon | reverse complement strand
GTTATTCAGTCCTTCATAGTCGATCATCATATTGAGCCTATAGCTCTTCTCGATCTCCCCAATAAGGTATCCTATATATAGATACGTCTCATATATCATGTCCGCAGAGTAGGGACCCACAACCCCGGCGAACGTCATCGATTCCGTTGCTGTATCCCTAACAAATATTTTGAAAGGGCCATCGCCAGACACAGGGATCCTTAAGGTCAGCTCCGGCTTTATCTCCCTATTTGGGGTTATATTAAACGACCCCAAGTAATACCATTTGTTTCCATCGATCGAGATGTATACATCGGTTTTATTGTAGCTTCTATTACCCCCTAAAGTAGCTTCAAATAGGCTCCCTATACTCGCTCTATACAGGGTTATTTTTAGGTAACTAACCTCCTCAAGCCTATAGTTTACCTTGCCCTTAATATCGTACCCAACTAAGGGAATATCGAGAAAAATTAAAAGAAGTAGAATAACCATAATGATCGATGGAACAGCCAGCTTAATCTTTCTAGAGAGCCGAGCCCTAGACCTCATGTAGGCATCCACTATAGAAAAATATCTAGATAAATTATAAATTAAATGAGCAGTAACAAAAAAGAGTTAGGCGCTCATCCTTCTCATTCTAAGTCTCGGATTAACAATCTCATCCAGCGCAAGCCCTATCAAGGCAAATCCTAAAGCTATAGTAACTATCCCGGCGATAGGTAGAATGAGCCACCACCACGCACCAGACAATATAGCTCCGCCATAGAACGCTTCATTAAGCATCTTACCCCACGACGGGAACCCAGGATCACCAAATCCTATAAGCTGGATCGCAGCCTCAGTAAATATAGCTGCTGGAACATCAAGAACTATAAAGTACACCATAAGCGGCGTCAGCTGTGGGAATATATGCCTAAACAGTATTCTCGATGTACTAGCCCCCAGGCTTCGGGCAACCTCAACATACGTTTCGTTCCTCAATGCCAGGGTCCATGATCTAATCAATCTAGCCGAGCCGGGCCACGATAGAAGCGTTAAAACTATGAAGATCACAAATATGCTCCTCCCAAACACTATTCCAGCAGCAAGTATCAACGGGAGTGCCGGTATAAAGTACACCACATCTATAAAGTATGTTAATATATGATCGATTTTCCTCCCACCATAGTATCCCGCAACCATACCGACAACAACCCCTATAGCAGCTATAGCTAGGGCAACGCTTATGCCAAAGATTATAGCTACTCTAGCTCCATAAACAAACTGCGTCCATACATCCGCACCCAGATAAGTTGTCCCGAACAAACCATAGGCTAATCCGTAGATATACACATTAACAGGATCAAACTCAAATCTTAATCCATCACCAGAACATACCACTATAAAGTCGTTAGGATTACAGTAATACGTTATATTTATACCGATAACCACACGTGTATCTTTAGCCAGCAATAACTCGTTAACAGGATTAACGAATTCCGGCAATTCATAAGGCTGCTTCGGATGCTCAATATAGTATGGAAGCCTCTTTGAAACCCCTCTAGAACCTAGCTGATCTGAATACTCGAAAACCGCACCAGGCTGAAATCCTGGGAAGTCTTCAACAATATAGAAGCCCATTGGAATAATATAGGTCTCTCCACCCTGCGTTATTGTAGCATTTTTACCATAGAGATCTAGATTCTTAACATATATCACTACTTTATACCATACTTTTCCAGCGCTTAGATTATATACCGTATAGTTATATGAAACCAGCATTGATTTAGCTGGATTATAGGGGTAGT
>JALXCO010000131.1 GCA_026990885.1 Desulfurococcales archaeon | reverse complement strand
AAGGTGAAGGCCATGCTTCTAGGCAAGGATCGGAGCGCGTGGAAGGTGCTCATAGTTGTTGATTCAGAAGGAAGAAGACCTGAAGATGTAGCCAAGAGAGTTACGGAGCATTTTGAGGGAGATAAAGATCAATACCTAAAGGTTGAGATTACTGTTATAAATCCCTGCCACGAGGCGTGGCTATGCATCGGCCTTGGAATAGGTAGGGCAGCCTGCAGATCTGATCCGAAAACGGCTATAGAGAGGAGAAGTAATACGATCTACAGCAAGAGGTATCTGGCTCAGTGGGCAGAAAAAATGGATATATCCAGACTCGAGAAGGAAGAGGACTTCAGAAAATACAGGGAGCTCCTAGATCAATTGATTATAGATCCCTAACAGCACAACTCCATTAGCACCCTATGCATGGATAGATATATATAAAGGGCGATTCAGCAGGGGGACCCCACCATATGGATGAAGCCGATCAGTTTTAAGCCTATAAGCTAACATGGGAAAATAGGGGAAAGGCCTTAAACACGGGCTAGAATCCCTGAACATATCGAGAGGTAGTCCCTATATTCATCATGCAGACGGTCATCACCCACTATAGCGGGCTCTAGCCAGATTCTTGGAGGATGTATCTCCATCTGGAGATGGCTAGGTATAGTATTGGATACACTATGGCCGGCACCGCTAGGATGTATGGATCTATGTATAGAGCTAGAGCTATAGAGGGCATTGAAGCTAGAGCAGTGTTTGATAGTGCTACAGCCGCTAGGTGCTTCTGCCTCCCTCCAGAGATTGTGAGGGCTTTAACCAGGTCTAGCGTCTCCTTTGAGTTTATATAGAATAGTAGGAGGGCCATGGATAGAAGCCCTGTGTATAGGACCCCATATATAGGTGGGCTGTAGCCTCTATCCTCCAGCCCTATAAGCCCCAAATATGTTGTGAGGAGAAGACTCACCGCTATAGAGATCCACACCGACCCCTTTCTAGCCCAGAGCCTAACGCTCTGAACCGCTACATAGTATAGGTCTCTCACGGGATCACCTCGATAGAGCGTATGCGGCGAGGGATCCCCTTATCCTGGAGATGACTATATACGCGAACCCTCGTAGCGATTCGCTGGGGAGGTCCTCCAGGCTCCATGGATCAACTCTAGCCACAAGATCTATATAGCCATCAAGCCCCCTCAAATGAATCTCCACCCTACAGCCAAGACCCAGCTCCGTCCGCGACACCACTGAGGCTTCAATTAATGCAGTGGAGCCATCTATATAGCGAACCCTATATAGAGTAACCCTGGCGAACTCATCCGTATAGAGAGCACTCCTAAGGGATTCAACAACCCCTTCGAGACCAATACCTGCATGTAGCGCGACCCTATCTATATAGCTGGAGCCATCAACATACTCGGTTGCTGTATAGCCAGCAAGAACCCTACGGGGCCCAGACCTCTTTAAATGGATATATGAAGCAGCCATAGACGGTGCAGCGAGCAGGGCCTCGATATAGAGTATAGAGTACCCCACTGCAGACTCCATGGAGTATGTAGCTATACCCAAAACAGCCAGTAGCGATAGGAGATAGAGCCCAGCCTGAAGCATCAGGGCCATCACAACCGGGCCATCATAAACCATCCAGTACCTCGCTCCAGACAGCATGAGGGCTTGCCCAATCGATTCTCTAAGCCTATATGTCGCCATATTGCTCAACACAAAGGTAATCGATACTAAAGCTATGTGGACCCCAGCGATAGCGGATATATATCGGTAATCTATAGACTTCACCAGATAGATGTATCGGTCTCCATCAAACACAACAATAC
>JALXCO010000130.1 GCA_026990885.1 Desulfurococcales archaeon | reverse complement strand
GGCCCCCTCAAGATCTGGATCGCATATATCGAGATAATCTACGAGAGTCAGCATCTTCTCGAGGAATGCCCTGACCTCCTTAGAGCTCTCCATATCGGCCTCCGTAACGATCTCCAGCAACGGTATTCCAGATCTGTTGTAGTCGATGAGGGAGTAGGGGCTCTTTAAGGGATCGCCCTCAGGGTAAGAAATCTTCGCCGGATCCTCCTCAATATTGATTCTCCTAATCCTAACCCTCTTACTGGAGTCACCGAAACCTATATCGAGATACCCTCCCGAAGCGAATGGAACCATGCCCGCCCTATCGTACTGGCTGATCTGGTAGTTTTTAGGCAGATCAGGATAGAAGTAGTGTTTACGGACAAAGATAAGGGATCCAGAAATCCGAGACGATAGAGCCAAGGCCAGCCGGGTAGCTTTCTCGATAACAGAGTAATTCACTACAGGCAGCGAGCCTGGAAGACCGAGGCATACTGGGCATGTGTTCCTGTTCGCCTCAGCCGAATAGTAGTTTGTGGGGCATGAGCAGAACAGCTTGGACCCAACCCTATTGACCTGTATATGGAGCTCGATACCTATAATGCTTCTCATCCAGCAACCACCCCGCCACTAGCCTAAAGGTGGAGCATGGGTCTTTCCGGAACCTAAAACCTCTTCAATCCTGTAGGCTAGAGCCAGCATATCCAGATCGCTTAGGGGAGGTCCCGTAATCTGGAGACCCACGGGCAATCCACCAGCAAACCCCGCTGGAATACTTATTGAGGGACCCCCAACCAGGTTTGCCACAACGGTTTCCACATCGAGGGCGTAGAGCTTTAGGGGATCATCTATGTTTTCCCCGAGCCTTGGCGCGGTTATAGGGGTTGTTGGCGAGATTATGAAGCCGTGTTCGCCATAGACCTCGACTAGCCGCTGCTTCAGTAGCCTTCTTATCTTTAGAGCCTTCAGGTAGTACTGGTCGAAGAATCCTTCGCTCAGGATATAGCTTCCAAGTATTATCCTTCTCTTCACCTCTCTACCAAAGCCTATTCCCCTAATCCTTGAATAGTACTTTACCCAGTCAACACCGCTGGGGTCCTTGGAGATCCCAAACAGCATGCCGGAGTATCTAGCTAGATTAGAGCTTGCCTCAGCCATAGCTATAATATAGTACGTTGGCAGAGCATACTCGATCTCTGGAATAGAGACTTCAGTCACTTCTAGACCGTTGGATTCGAGCTTCCCGATAGCCGCTTTAAGTACGGTATTAACATCGGGATCTACCCCCCGCCACATCTCAGATACCAGCACAGCCTTGAAATCCCTAAGAGAGCGACCACCATCCTTAATCGAGCTATGGAAGCTTTCGGCTGATGGGTAAGCTATAGATGTCGCGTCCCTAGGATCATCACCCGACACTATATCGAGTAGCATGGCTATATCCTCAACACTTAGACCTATGATGCCAATCTGATCAAGACTGCTTGCATAGGCTATCAGCCCATACCTGCTGATAACCCCATAGGTCGGTTTAAACCCCACAGTCCCGGTGAAGGAGGCTGGATTCCTAACGGATCCTCCCGTATCGCTCCCCAACGAGACGGGGGCTATTCTCGCGGCTACAGCAGCAGCCGAGCCACCCGAGCTCCCTCCCGGAACTCTATCTAGGTCCCATGGATTTCTTGTTGGGCCATAGAAGCTGGTTTCTGTGGTTGATCCCATGGCGAACTCGTCGAGGTTTGTTTTACCCAGTATAACGCCCCCATGCTCCTTGATGGATCTTACTGCCGTAGCGTCGTATGGGGGTATATAGTTGCTTAGTATTCTAGATCCGCAGGTCGTCTTCATGCCCCTTGTCGATATGTTGTCTTTCACGGCTACAGGCAAGCCGGCTAGTGTTGTTTTTCTTTTTGCGGACTCCACGGCTTCTCTAATGGTTTTTTCTGGGTCAGCAAGGGTTATATATGAATTTATCTCGGGCTCTACCTTCCCTATTCTCTCAAACAGAGCGCTGTAGTACTCGGAAACCCACTCCGGATCGTTCCTCGCGTTCTCTATATATTCCACAACACCTATATGCTCGATCCTCATACCCCTACTCCTCAGCTATTGTTCTCGGACCGACAACCATGTCCCCTCTAACCCTGGAATGCCTCCTTATCCACTCAATAGTGTCTTTAGGCTCAGGCTTATCGCTCCTCAGCTTCCCACTAGCATCTAGAACATGGTACAGCGGGTCTACAGACTCTACATCCAGCGAATTTATCTTGTTGAAGAAATCCATTATTCTCTTGAGATCGCTGACCAGCTGGGAGGCCTCATCCTCATCAACATATATTAGGGCCAGCCTCATCAATCTCTCGATATCGAAACCCATTTTACCCCCCAACACCATGGATATCTATATACCCCACCCAATAATTCAAATATTACTTGCCTAGCGATTATTTAAAAATGTGGATTAGCCAATGCAGGAGAGCAACCCCTTCAGGATACAGCCGCAGCAGCCCAGATCTGGTGGCGGTGTCAGAACCAGGGGTGGTCCTCCGGTTCCTCCCCCGCCTGGCCCGTCGCCAAAGATCATTAAGAACATGGAGAAAATAAAGTATAAGCTAGCAGTATTAAGCGGTAAAGGAGGTGTTGGCAAATCATTTATAACGGCATCTCTAGCTATGGCTCTAGCGGTTAGAGGAAGAAAGATCGGCGTGCTAGACATGGACTACCACGGCCCATCAATGCCTAGAATGCTTGGAGTTAAACAGGAGCTCCTGACGGCTGTTCTAGACGCCAATAACGCCGCTAGGATTATCCCTGCTGAGGGTGTCTTCGGTATTAAGGTTGTTTCAGTAGATCTTATATTGAGCGATAAAACAACCCCTGTAGTTTGGAGAGGCGCGATAAAGGTTAAAGTCACCCAACAGTTTCTGGAGGACGTTGAGTGGGGTGAGCTCGACTATCTACTTATAGATATGCCTCCGGGAACAGGTGACGACGCCCTTAACCTGGTGCAGATCCTGCCTGGGTTAGCCGGCTTCATATTCGTAACTATCCCCAGCGAGGTGAGCACGCATGTTGTCGCTAAGTCGATCAGGTTTGTTGAGAGTGTTAGGGAGCAGCTTGGTAAAGATCTTAAGGTTGTTGGGGTTATAGAGAACATGAGCTACTTCATCTGCGACGATGGGAAGAAGCACTATATATTTGGTAGGGGCGGGGGAGAGAGGCTGAGTAAGGCTCTTAAAACAAGGCTTCTTGGACATATACCTCTTGATCCGAGGATAGCTGAAAGCAACGATAAGGGTGAGCCGTTCTTCATAAAGTATAAGGATTCCCCTGCAGCTGAAGAGTTCCTGAGGATAGCTGACCGCGTTATCGAGTATATTGAGAGATAGGGGGAGCAGTATATATTATCCCTAAATTATATTTTAATGGATGATCGTGGTTTTAAGTGCTGAAAAGTGATGAGAAACCCACGCTGTGATCCTTTATAGGCTATCTCCTAATAAAGTCGAAGAGCTTTGATGATCCTATAATATCCTCCCACTCAATATTTAGTGGGGCTAATACCTGCTCGAACACCGATCTAACGCTCTCAAGGTATTTATCGATATCTATCTCAAGAACCTTAGCCATCTGGATAGGCTTGACCCCGTCTCCCCCCTTAACCTTTATATAGGCTATGTTGTCCCCCACAGTTACAGTTATGCCCTCCCTAACCAGCATTCGCGCCGCCTTAACGTGTTGAGGCGTGTTCTTCGTGTATGCCTCCAGAGGCTTCGTTAATGTGACCTTAAAGCTTAGCTGATCCAGCGTGTACTCCCTGTTTTTAAGCCTATTATATATAGCCCTAAGCTCCTCCCTAAGCCACTCCACTATATCCAATATATTCTCCTCATTCTGAATGCTCGACAGCCTGCTCACAACCTTGGCGAACGCCTCCTTAACGAACTCAGGTGTATTCTTCTTCTTCCCGACTAGACCCTTGATATCTGGTGTTCCATCATCTAGAACACCAATATAGTTTTTCTTTAGGGAGAAGGTCACGAACCTATATTTCTTGTCTGCCTCAAGCTCCATCCCATAGGTGGCGTGAACCCAGCTCTGAAGCTTACTTAGGGTCTCCTCATCGGGGTCCCAAATAAATAGCGAGTCGGTGTCTCCGTATAGAACCATCAGCCCCAGCTCTCTAGCTTTATTCAGGGTGCTGGTTATTATTGCCCTACCTATCGCGGTAACGCTTTCTGCCACAGGCACAGCGTAGAGCGGGAACTTGTCGTGTCCGAAGACTCCGTATGCTGCGTTAATATACACCTTCATGGCCCTCTGTACAACATCGTACCAGTCCCTGGTGTCTTTATCAAGATCCTTTCTCTTCGACTTCTTCTTATATATCTTAACCCTGAAGTCCCTCAGTAGACCTATAATGACCGATGTGATTCCAGGCTTATCCATGCATACCTTATGTATCTCCTCCCCCTTCTCATCCACGATGCTCCTCTGGTTTCTGCATGAGCCATCCGTAAAGTCAACAGTTTCGTAGCTCAGGTTCCACTGCTTTATTATGCTTGGGTATAGGGATGCGAAGTCCAGCACGGTTACGTTGAAGAACACGCCTTGAGGAGGATCAATTACTATGGCCCCAGCATACTTTTTACCCTTTATTGTTGCGTCTGTCGTCTTCTTGGATTTGATTGCCTGGAGATCTTTCTCCAGAGGAATCAGATAGTTATGCTTTCTATGCTCCCAGTAGAATAGATTCTTGATCCATGTAGACACCTGTGTTCTCGTTACATCCTCGATACCGAGCTTGCTTATCCTCATCAACAGTATTATGAGCTTCCAGATCAGCTCGCCAGAAAACGTGGTTAGCTCAAGCGTCAGCTGTGAATCCCTCAAGTTGTATTCGATAAGCTTCTCAAGATCCATAGCCGAGACCCCCTCATCGGAGCTTATCTTACCCTTACTCAGCAGAGCCGTAGCTACAGCGTCGAGGGTGTGCTCCTTATATTTGGCGTTGAATGCGTAGTTCTGTATAGCTCTATTCTTCAGGAACTTGTAGAGATCTATATGTAGCGCATGCCTAAAAGTTGCGTGTGTCTCTTTAATTACTATGGGTATGTCGCTGTCGCTTATCCCGAGCTTTCTCGACCTCACGAAGAGATACGGCAGATCGAATGAGTCGCCATTGTACGTTACTATTAGGGGGTATCTCCTTATATGCCTGTAGAAGTCTATAATGAGGTCTCTCTCCGATCCATATATCCTCACCTCAACATTGTTCAGGCCCCTTTTAAGCCTCTCAACATCGATTTCGCCACGATCAAGGATAAAAACATAGTTCCTGCCCTCCGTATCGCTGACAGCTATACTTATTATAGGTAGATCAGCTACATCGGGATTGGGAACCCTACCTCTGGTTGGGGTGTATACCTCGATATCTATAGATGCCCTCTTAATTCTGGGTGGCTTCTCTTCAAACAACGGATACCACTCTATAGCCAGCTTCTTAACCTCACTGCTCTCCTCCGATAGATCCCTATCTATCGTCTCATATACCTCGTCTCTAGATAAGCTGTATAGGGGCTGAATCTTCGAGTTTCTGATCCTATACTTAAGCCCCGGTATTATTCCATTGTCGTAGATATAGTTGTGGTGATACTTTATGTTCGCCTCCCAAGCCTTAGGGAACTTATCTCTAAACTTTCTGACGGCAAGGGGGTTGGATACAATGATTTTCGTTAGGTACCTCTTCCTATAGCTAAGCAGATCTATCTTCTCAACCCTATATGCATCGACGAAGTCAGGATCTCTTCCAATAATAGATCTAACCTGCTCCGGCTCCAGATCGGTTAAAAAATACGGCTTGTGGCCCGTTCTATCGATCCATCTATAGAGCTTTCCCTCACCCTCTACATATATGATTATGTAAGCTCTATTATATTGAGGATCATACCCCACATCGAGAATATACCCCTCCTCAACTCTAGGGATCTCCTCAATTCTGAACTCGATATCCCTATCTTCAGAATCCGACAGGGAATCAAGTTTCACGACATTCACGTTATTTGTGTTCTCTCCCGCACCCTCAAACCCTACGCTATGTTCACCCTCTAAACCTCCGTCAGGCCTTTTTAAATTCTGGTTGGTGCTCTCATCATGTATTTTTGATTTCTCCTTGCCACCAACATCTCTCTTTGGCTGTGGCTCATCTTTTCTAATATAGCTTAAGAGACTCTTAGAACCCTTCCTACCAATCGCTCTCCCATCCCTCCTGTCAGATGCAGGCATCAATATCGCCGATAGAAGCCATTCATGAATATACTGTTAAGTCCAAAACTAATATTGGTACCACAATATTAAAGCAGACCCAGCGGTATTACTGACTGTTCCCAGCATATATGAGGTATTAA
>JALXCO010000129.1 GCA_026990885.1 Desulfurococcales archaeon | reverse complement strand
TCGAAAAACATATACTGTCCAAGATGGAGTTCAAGCCCATAATAGGGAAAGTGGATGTTATGGATAAAGAGATCTTCAGAGATAAACCTATAGACATGAGGGCTCTAATAGACACCTACATATGATCATGTAGAGGTCCCCACGACATTTCGGCTTAACTACCGGGCCACACCTATCGTGTTTGTGTTATAGGGGGACCCCGCCTCACATATTATATTAGCTATATAGAATGATCTATAATCAGAAAGCTTTTTAAAACATGATTAAAACACTATGCGGAAAGCTACTTACCATCCCTAAGAATAACAGTCTCTGCCCCTTCCTTAACTACTTTTTCAACAGCCATAACTACCTCGCTCTCGGTAATGGGCCTGCCAGTCCACTTCAGGGCTTTATGCTTGATCAGTATGCCCGTCTCCATAGCTATAACTCTTGCGGCCTGTCCAAGATAGTTGTTTTCTATATCAATAACTATTTTTGATCTCGATAGAACCTCCCTCACAATATTCCTCGGGAACGGGCTGAATACCTTTATCTGGAGAAACTTGACGTCGTAGCCCATGCTCCTAAGAGGATCCATAGCGTCCAGAACAGCTCCCTTCACGCTTCCCCAGCCAACTATGGCTATGTCTGCATCGTGATCACCGTAGAGTATAGCCCTCTCGGACTCAGGTATCTCTCTATCTGCTAGCTCGAGCTTCTTGAGTCTCTTCTTATACATCTCATACCTGGTCACAGGATCCTCAGTTATATGGCCGTACTCATCGTGCTCGTCGCCGGTATACCATACAAGAGCTTTATGTGTGCCTATCAACGCCCTGGGCGACACACCGTTATCCTGGAACTCGAATCTAGCGTATGATTTATTCTCGTTCTCGTCTGAAACCAGGTACCCCCTATCAATACTTATTAGATCTCTTTTAGGCGGCTTAACCATCATCCAGGAGTTAGCCAGGTTCTTCTCAACCAGGTGAATAACTGGGGTCTGATATCTTTCAGCCCAGTTTAACGCTTTTACCGCATCATAGATCGCCTCCTCGTGATCGCCTGAAGACAGCACTATTCTGGGAAACTCGCCGTGGCCCGCTGACAACGCGAAAAGCAGGTCTGACTGGCTATCCCTGGCTGTAAGCTCCGTGCTGGGACCTCCCCTCATATAGTAGGTAACTACCACAGGAACCTCGTTAATGCCGGCCCAACCTAGCCCCTCAACCATGAGCGAGAAGCCGGGGCCGCTTGTGGCTGTTGCCGCTCTAGCCCCGGTCAATGCTGCCCCTGTAGCCATGTTTATTGCTGCCATCTCGTCTTCTGCTTGGAAAACAACTATTCCTGCCCCCTTCAGTATTTCTGCTTCCTCGCTGAATTCTGGATCGATCTGAAGCTGCTCGTGGGCTTCAAGAAAGAAGCTTTCATCGGCTGCAGGGGTTATAGGATAGTATGTCTGGAAGGTTAAGCCTCCCAGGATCTTGCCTATGGCTATTGCCTCGTTCCCGTTCAGTATCGCCATGGGCTCCTTTCTGGCGTTGTCTCCCTTGTTGCTCCCGATAACCTTATGGAATGGGGAGAAGTTGCTTTTTACGTAGTCATAGACTATATCTGCAACGATAAGATTCTGCTCAACCGCCTTAGGTTTTCTTGCTCCGAAAACATCCTTTAGGCCTGCCTCAAGATCTTCTCTTGGAAGACCTATCAGAGCCGCTACAGCGCTCAAGACAACCGTGTTTAGGAATCTCTGAACTATGGCGAGGGACTGCACATTTAGCTTTTTGGCCGCCTCCTCGAGCATCTGCTTATATGGGAGTGGATAGAGCTTAGCGTTTAGTTTTTCTTCGGCATACATTAAAGCCCCCTGCACACTGGGATCGTAGCCCTCCGACTTAAGCCTCTTTATCAGGTGCTCCTTGGTGTCTGGCTCCATCATTGGCATAGCTACAATTTTCGTGTTTACGAATGAGGGATCATATATTATCGCACCACCATCAACCACATCGTCGAAATGCGTAGCTATAGACTCGGCATCAAGCCCAGCTACTATATCGACCCTGCTTCTAACGGATCTAACTGGCCTATCCCTGGCCCTAACCTGAAAATAGCTGTGTCTCCCCATGATGTTTGAGAAATACTCCCTTTTACCATACACATAGTATCCTGCTCTCGCTAGGGATCTGATAAATATCTGCGCGGCTGTTTCTATACCTCCACCCTGGGGACCTCCTAGAATAACTTCAATCTCTTTAGCCAAACGAGTACACCTAATACATATTATAATTCTTTAATATGAATTTAAATATTGTAGTTATTGATAATACTTGATTTAACTCTATTTACCTAATTTTAATCTTTCTAGTTCTTAGATTATAGCTCTTGCACCTTCTACACTTTACAGCTCTAGGCGAGTTGAGGGCTCCGCATCTTCTGCATATCTTCTTGTTTAGCACCCTGTTATATACTATGTTCCACGTCTCTTGCTCGGCGAACATGCTCATTTCGGTTAACCTATAATTCTATATTTTATGTGGAAAATATATTTAAACCTAATATATCTCTAGATCGATAAACCAGACTTTCTCAACCTACCGATAATCTGAGCCTTATCATCCTCGAATAGACCTGCATACTTCTCTATACTATTTAGGCTTATGTTGAGCTTCTTCCTCTTCAACAGATTAATATATATAGCTAGCTCCTCAACAACCCCTTCAATACCGGATCGTGCCTTTAGAACCAGATACTGCTCCGGGGTCACCATCTTTAGATAGTACCCATCGATATTTACGACCCGTGCGTCTTCGGCAAACTCTATAGGGATATAGAAATCGTAGAAATTCTCGTATAGCTCGATGATCACTTCCTCATCACGCACCTTATATATGATTGATGGGGTCCCCATATCTGTCTGACCTATATCCCATCTCTTCTTAGAGGCCAACGCTCTCAGCTCGTCTTCGACGGCTATAGACGAGCCCTCATATATGAAAAGATCTAGATCATCGTCAAACAGCCTCTCACCGAGAGCATATAGTATAGATGTGTTGCCTATAACAACGAATTTCAGCGATAAGGCATCCAGGCTTTTGAATATATCTATAAGATCATTGAGCTTATAACCCAACTAATATTCCCTGTATAATAACCTTTGGTAGGTTTATAAAAGGAACTATCAAAACAAAGAAATTCCGGGGCTTAAATAAATGATTAATAACGCTATATATTAAACAGGCATGGATTAAAATGGCTAGCGATGCTATCGACAACGCCTACAACGATCTGTTAAAAGCCATCGGAGAAAATGGGGTATCCAACGATCCTGTTGAAATAGGCCTACACATAGTCGATGCATCATCATATTACTTCGATTTAGATACGCATGAATACAGAAACTATATACTGGTGAAACCATCAAACGAAAGGGATGTTGTAGAGACCGTAAAGACAGCGCTAAAGTATAGGATACCTATTATTCCTCAGGGATCATCGACGAGCCTGGCTATGGGATCCGGAGTAATCTATCTGGACGAGCTTCTCCAATACAGGACTCTCAGATCCGCTATAATAGTTAATTTATCGAAAATGAATAAGATAGTAGATATACGCCCTATAGACCGTATCGCTGAAGTTGAGCCTGGGGTAAGAATAGATGATCTCAATACAAAGCTGAAGAGCTACTCGCTATTTTTCCCCATAGATCCTGCATCAGCGAGAGTTGCTAGCGTTGGTGGAGCGATTTCTACAGGTGCAGGCGGGTTAAGGGGTGCCCGATTTGGAACCATGAGGGATTGGGTTCTTGCGATTAGATTTGTTGATGGTTTAGGTAGGGTTCATAGTGTGGGTTGCTATACTATCAAGTGTAGGCAGGGGCTAGATCTGGCTAGGCTTTTTGTGGGTTCGGAAGGTGTTCTGGGAATAATCACCAGGGCTGTGCTTAAGCTTTGGCCCACTCCTAGGCATGTGTATAGATTCCTAATGTTTTTCCATGATTTTCTAGACGCCTATAGGACGTTTATAGATATTAGATCTAGAAGGCAACCGCTAGTCGCCGAATACGTTGAGGATAGGATAGTTAAAATGATATCCGAATCCCTGGGACTAAAACTACCATACGCCCATATGTTGCTGATCGACATCGAACTGAACCTGCTAGATGAAAAGGCGCATATATACAAAACAGTATACGAAGAGGCGAAGAAGCATGGTGTGATAGAGATCCGTAGCTCTCTAGATGGTGAGGAGGATTTCGAGAAGCTCTATATGATTAGGAGAAGCATGTTCCCCTCGATACTGAGAATGAAGAGAAAGCCCCATTTGATCGCTGAAGATACGGTTGTGCCTGTATCAAAGATCCCTGAATTCGTGGAGCATGTTAAAGCTATCGAAAAGGAATATGGCGAAGACGTTCTTCTAGGCGGCCATCTTGGTGATGGGAACCTGCACCCTCATGTTGAGTGTGATCTTAACGATCCTGAGGATAGAAGGAAAGCTATGGATATAGCCGCAAAGATAGCTGTGAGTGCTTTGAAGCTCATGGGTAGTGTGAGTGCTGAGCATGGTATTGGTTCTCTTAAACTAGATCTACTTATAAAGGAGCTTAAGTTCAAAAACTCTATTCACTCACTAGATCTTATGAGAGGCATCAAGAAGGTTTTCGATCCATACAATATCCTGAATCCGGGGAGGGTGATCCCTGTTGACTGAGAACAGAAATGATCCATACAGGGTGGCGGAGACCGAATACAGCAAATGCGTATTCTGCGGCTTCTGCGAAAATACGTGTCCAACACTATATAGTACTGGTGAGCGCGGTTACGGTCCCAGAGGAAGGGTAAGGGTTGTAGGCCTTCTCCTGAAAGGCATTGTTACACCAAAAACGGTAGAGTATCTATATACATGCCTACTATGCTATGCATGCCTTAAGCCATGCCCTGCAGGTGTAGATATCCCGAAGCTTGTTGTTGCTGGTAGACAGCTCTTAACCTCAAAATATAAGGAGCAAAACAGCTACATTATTTTGAAGGCTGAAATGATGAGGCTCGAAAGGGCAGATGCGTGAAGAGCCCGCGCAGGTCTGATCAGTAGCTAATAAATATAGCAATATTTATTTTAGTTTTTATCTCGCTATATACATATGATGGCATATGGAAGAAAGAACAATCCAGGAGATTAGGGGTTCATACGCCATCTATCTTCCAAGGTCCTGGTGTATAAGTAATAATCTAAGGAAAGGGTCTAAGATACTGGTGAAGGATCTCAGTGGGAAGCTAATTATAGAACCTTCAGACATGGCTCACAAGCCAGTTGAATTCAATATAAATATTGATGCATACACCAAAGACGAGCTTAGATACATTATAATCTCTCTATATATACTAGGCGCCGACTACGTTAAGCTGGAGTCTAAAAGGCCGATAAAGCCTAAGATTAGAAGTATTGTTAGAGATGCATTGAGGTTCCTGAACGGCTTCGAGATTTTTGATATGGGCAAGAACTATATTGTGATAAAGCAGTCTGTTCCAGGGATCGATATCGAGAATCAGATGTATGAAGCTATAAATAAGACCAGATCCATGTTCTCATATATATATGAATCTCTAAAGGATGAGGGAAGAATAGACTATGACACCCTTATAGATCTATCATCTATAGACGATGAGATAGATAGAGCTAGAAATATCCTGGAGAGACAACTAAATAAATCTTTAACAACTCTAAATCTACCCAATAATCTTAATTTGAGACAGCTATCGTTTCTGGTTAATATAGCTAGGATCTCGGAAAGGATTGCGGATCACCTATATTATATAGCTAATCTATGTATAGATAAAAATAGATCGTGTTCGCTAAATATTGCCGAGACTCTTAGAGAGCTACAGAATATTTTTGAGAAATTAACAATCTATATAGGTGTTTTTCTAGATCATAGGGAGAGCCATATGAAGGGCGATTCTGGAGAAAATGGATCCAGCCTCAAACTGCGTGATCTAGTCTCTATAATAGAGCATAAAGGCGAGTTCCATAAGTCTCTAGAGAGACTATCTTCCGGAAGCTCGATTCTCATATATCATCTTGGACGTATATATGATTATTTAACTGATATAGCCGAAAACCTTCTTGATCTGACCATAGGTAAACATATGGAGCCATATTGAAAAAATTATTATCCTATATCTGTTTAAACTATTGGTGGCGTATTTGGTATCAATAAATATAAGCAAGCTTATACTTATTTCATCATTATTAATACTATTTATAGTAGTCATATCTGTATTTTATATGTCTCAAACAAACATAAACCCTATACAGCAGGAAGGAGGAGCTGGGTACACCATAACTATAGTTTATGATGGGCAATCCATATCTCTTGATCTGCCTACAACACCTATAGTGATTATAGGGGGAGGCTCGACATTCATCAATCCACAAATGCAGGCT
>JALXCO010000128.1 GCA_026990885.1 Desulfurococcales archaeon | reverse complement strand
AGTATCTACCTCCATGCACCGAGATCAAGGGGAGGATAGCCCTGGATATAGCCGGCAAAGAGAGCGGTGAGGCGGCCAGAATGCTGGATCTTATCCTGCTATCTCTAATAGAGATCCAGTATATAGGGTTAGGGAGAGGATCGAAGAGGGTGTGGGTAAAAATAGATAGAATAGATCCCCAGATAGAGGAGCTGAAGGAAAAAGGTATAGTATCAAATATAGCGCTCAAACTAGCTGAAGCACTTTTAAATAGAGAAATAAAATGCGTAGGTTAGAGGTGATCAACAATAGGGAAGGTCCTAGTTGAACTAGTAGAGGCAGAAATAATCATAAAGACCCCACTAATAGTAAGCAGTAGAATATCAAAGAACTGGTACGCATATACAAACCCAACAGTAATAAGCGGAAGAACACTGTGGGGCGCACTGCTCACAAAGATAGCGGAAGCCAACCCGAGCAAATCAGAAAGACAGCATATAGACCCAACAATAGCTGTCTCCTCAATGATATACAGCAAAGAAAACAGAAGATGCATACCGGCACACCCATTCACATATAAATGCAAGGGTAGCGATGAGGTGGTGGCTATAGATCCGGAAGAGATCTATAGATTAGCATCAGAAAGCAACAATGAAGCACTAAAGAGCATAATCCAGAAAACCCTATCGATGCCATGCAGAATCAACGGAACAGATATATATGGCGCGGTTGTTGTTTTCAAGAACCTACTCTACAGAGATGGAAACACCTACATGGACTGCGGAGGTCCCTCAACAGTAACGATAGACATGGTGGCGATAAACAAGGCTAGAAGATCTTCGGAAAAGGAGATGATCTATACATACGAAGCAGTAGTAGAGGGAACAAGATACTACATGTACCTACTATCATATAGTGAATCACTCACGAAAACGCTTGAGGAGGCAGGAATAAAAATAGGCAAACCAACAGAGTTTTATCTAGGGAGAGGGACCTCAAGAGGCTACGGGCTGGCAGAAGTAACCTTCAGGAACAGAAACCAGCTCCTAGAAAAGCTAGAGAACCTCTATAGAGAATCAATACATGAATCAAGATCTCTAGTGCTATACACACTCTCACCAGTATGGGCGCCAAACAGCCATGGCCTCCCAGAGTTCAGAGAATTTGAAGGAGTAAAATTAGAGAAGGCATACTACACGGCAACAACAGTATATAAGGGATGGTCGAACCTAACGAACACCCCAACACCCCTGGTAAGTGCTTTAGCCCCAGGATCGGTAGTAGTGTATAGAGTAGAAGGCCCAAAAGGCACGCCAGAATCACTGGGAGAGCTAAACATACTGGCACAGAGATACGGAGGTCCCGGAACAAACTTCATGATCCCAATACAGGGACTAAACCACATATTATCATCATAAAACCAGGGGGTGGGTGGAATGGCTAAAATATATGATCGAGTAAACATTAAAGTAACCCTATCCAACGAAAACCAGCAGGCACCAATACTCATAGGAAAGGGAGTCGAACCCGGAGAAAACGTGAGAGAGCAACTGGAGATAACGCTGGGGAACGGAAAGAAAGTATATGTGGTTCCATCAACAAGCATTAAAGGCGCGCTAAGGACTATAGCATACAACATCCTGAAACATGTAGCAGGGGACCCCGGCAGCGACATATTTAAGGAGAACATACATAGATTAGCTAGTATGCTCCATACAGAGGGCGGCGGCGATGATGAAAAATCAAGTATTTATCACGTACCTAAAGATCTATCAAAGATAGAGAAAGCCGATCTAGAGGAGCTAAAGAAACAACTAAAGAAACAGCTAGATGACGAGATCATTCTAAAAATGCTGTACAGCA
>JALXCO010000127.1 GCA_026990885.1 Desulfurococcales archaeon | reverse complement strand
CACCCAGATTCAGGTGGACAAACCCACTTGTCTTGCCGTCAGCCGCTCGGGGAACACGTTGTATGCTACGCCGCAGGGGAACGTGACGGGCAAGACGCCCACGCTGGATTCCACCAACGCCTGCAACGTCAAGGTCACGGTCAAGATCTCCGACGGCAAAGCCGGGGGCACGGCAAGCTGCTCCAAGACGGTCAGAGTGGTCTATCCGCCTGCGCGCATCCAGAAGGTCTATATTTACGATAAAAACAATCAGAGCGTTTCGCAAGACACCCCAGGCAGCGGTGGGACGACCGTCCAGGGGGGCTTTTTGTACGTAGGCGGAAGCCTGCCGGATACAGGGCGGTATACGATGCAACCTTTGCAAGGCGCAGCACCGATGCAGCTTTTGCCTCCTGCGAACGCCCGCTTCTCCCGCACAGCCACCCTCAAGCGCGACCATGCGCCCTTTGAACTCCGCGCGGTGTTCTACGACGAGAACGGGCATTTGGGCTTCAATCCCGCCCAGGTGAAGGTGGCGTTGCGGCTGTGGAACAGCACCACGCGGTTGCCTTTGCGGACGAATCCCGACGTGCGCGTGAACGCGCAGGGGATAATTTATACGTACGGGATATTGAGTGGGGGGAGTTTATATATAAGTAAACTGATGATCTACAAACACGGGTGTGTGAGAAGACAGACGTTTTTCGCGTTCCGACATATGCTCACACAGAGGCACGGAGAACACAGCGTATCCGTTGGAAAAGGCAAAATTTCCTCTGTGTTCTCTGTGGCTCCGTGAGAGAATACAATGGTTTTTGGCTTTTTCATTAGAGATTGAAGAACGCCTGGCTCCTCCAGGAAGCGAATGAACAACCCCATGAGCACCGCGGTGTAAATCATCTCCCCCGGAATCCATATCATGGCCCCGCCCAAGGCTTGGTCCGCCAGGGGGAAAGGACCCAATTGGCCGGGTTCAGATGGTACGATTGCTCCTACCACCAACCATCGCCCAACGCTCAACGACAACCAACCACCGACGACCATCGACCATCAACGAACGACCACCGACCACCGACCCATGACCACCACCACCAAACGACCACCGAGCGCCACCTTTCAACCCCCTGTCACCCTCGGCGTGCTGGCCGATACCCACGTCCCGGACCGGGTTCCCCAACTTCCGCCCGCAGTGCTGGAGGTGTTTCGGGAAGCGGGGGTACAGGCCATCCTGCACGCGGGGGATGTGAGCCACCCCGCGGTGCTGCGAACACTGGAAGACGTGGCGCCCGTGTACGCGGTCCGCGGCAACCTGGACTTCTTCCTCCGCCTCCCCCTGGTCCGCTGGTTCCGCCTGGGGCCTTATACGATGGTGCTGCTCCACGGCCACATGGGGTGGCGCACTTACCTATGGGATAAACTCCGCTTCCACCTGGGCCGGCCCTTGCGCTTCCGGGACCTGGAGCGCCGGGCCTTCTGTGCCTTCCCCCAGGCCCACATCGTGGTCATGGGCCACACCCATGCCCCGGCCCTGTGGAGGGAACAGGGGCGCTGGCTGTTCAACCCCGGTTCCCCCACCAACCCGCCGGCCGGCGCGGAAGCCAGGTACCCCCGCACCGTGGGCCTGCTTCACCTGGACCGTTACCACCGGCTGCATTTCGAATGGGTGTGGTTGGCATGACCCCCTGGCCCGCCGCGTCTCAAACGGTCCTTACCCCCGCGAACTGGCTCCGGTACAGTTCCGCGTAGAAGCCGCCGCGAGCCAGCAGCTCCTCGTGGGTGCCCTGTTCCACCAGCCGGCCCTCCCGCATGACCAGAATCAGGTCCGCGTCCCGGATGGTGGACAGCCGATGGGCAATCACGAAACTGGTGCGGCCCTGCATGAGCCGGGAC
>JALXCO010000126.1 GCA_026990885.1 Desulfurococcales archaeon | reverse complement strand
CACTAGAGCTGAGGACCTCAAGAATATAGGTGGCAGGCTAACTAACACTACAGTTGTCAGGGACCTCTCCGAGCTAAGGATATAGGCCATGAATGTTGTAGCCTATAGGCTTGCGTTTCCTCTGCTGGTCGCTTCCCTATACTTCCAGGCTTTCTCAGGGTTTGTGGATGTCTACTCTCATAGATTTATATTTGTTGATGAAGATCCGGTTATTCTGAATCCAGCGCATATAGGGTTATTCATATCCACGGCCCTGGCCATATATTGCTCGTATATTCTTAGAGGGTATGGCGTTGGTTTTCTGATAGTATTTTATGGTGTTTTTCTAGAGCTTCTGTCAGGTGTTTTGAATGAGGTTTTCCACGCAACTGTTGGGGATATACATCCGATTAGCCCGCCTCACGCTATGCTTGTTGTCGGAATGATAGTTAGCCAGGTGGGCTTGGCTATAGCCACCTTTACTGTTATTTCCGTGGGGTCCTCCATAGCTAGGGTTCTGGCTCTATCCCTGCTTTGGGCTACATCTATGGGATCCGCTATATATGTGGCTAACACTCTTGCTGAGACAGGCTTAATGCAGCAGTCCTTAGCTGTGGTGTCTATAGTTACAGGTGTGGTTGTTGGAGGCTTCATATCTGTGGCTCCGCTAGGCGCTATAATTGCTTCATCTATGATCTTCTATATATTCAACCAGATCCCTCTAGCCGCCATGGCCGGATACATATATACACCCCTCGGCGTGTTGGTTGCATTTATCCTAGAGTCTGTCAAGAAGATACGGGTTTCTGAATCCGTGAAACCAGTTGTAGGAGGTGCTGTGTCTGGAGCTTCCATACATCTTCTTCACTACCCATATCTACAGTCCATAGCTGTTGAGCCTGATATATTGTTTCTCTCGATAGCTGTAGCATCTGTACTGGGTTCCGCATCAGGATATATAGGGCTGCAGATAACAATATATATAGATAAGGCCCTAAGAAGGCTGATGATGAGAAGCGGGAAGGCGAATCATCAAATACCGTGAGCAAGGTCTTGAGTGCTGATCACAAAGCGTGATCTAGGTCTTACATGAGGAATTAAGGAGGTATACACTTCTGTGATCTCTCAAACTTTTATGTGTTATTGTTATCATTATTATTCTGGCGTATTGAAACTCACGGAGAACTTTTAGATGCTTGCTAAAAAGCATGCTGAGCAACTTCATTTTTCAGATGCGTTAAATGGCTTAGCCTAGAATCAATAATTTTAAATTTTTAGGGTATGTAGCAGTTTCTGGTTTAGGTCTTTTAAGGTCTCGTAATGTAACGTACACAACCTGCTTCATAGGGATATACCCTATAAATAAACTTATTTATAAGCCCCGGCATCTTATAATCCTGTTTAGCATAGCGTATTGTTGTGTACCTGTAGATTTATATTTATAGTAGGTGGTTAGACTTAATATAGAGATCTGGCGGAGGATAGCTATGGACACGAATTCGATAATCAAGGTGGCTGTTGGTTTAGTGTTTATAGCTCTATTATTTTTGGCGGTTCTGGCTTACTATTATTGGCCTGTGGTTATTGAGGGTGTTGTTGACCATAAAACTATAGTTGGTGTTAGAGATGGTGTCGGCATCGTGGTGATGGTGATCACGCCTCATGGTGTTGTGGTTAAGGATGAGGGGCTTAGGTCTCATCTAGCTGGTTTAGGGGGGTTCGCGCTGGATGATGCTATAGATTTTCTCCGGCTAAGATACGATGTGGTATACTGTACGGCCTCGATAAGGCTTTCTACCAGTGACCCGTTAAATAATCTGGCCCCTGGCGAAACGCTAGCTTATATAGTAGACGTGGAACTCTGCGGCATGCTGGAGGTGGGCTCGAAAGT
>JALXCO010000125.1 GCA_026990885.1 Desulfurococcales archaeon | reverse complement strand
TACTGCTGGCCGTGGTCTACGGGGGTTTTTGTGGAGCGCGATATATTTCGGGATATAGATATAGCTGTATTCACAGGGTACAGCGTACCCTACAGCAGGGTTGAGGAGTATGAGGAGAAGCTGTCGAGAAGCCTTGAGAAGCTCGTTGATATACCCGTGGATTTAAGGCTGATCGACTACTCACCGCCATGGTTCAGGGTAAAGGCTTTGAGGGGAATCATACTGGTTGAGAGGGAGCCAGCCCTAGCAGAGAGGCTTAGATTCAAGTCGATACAGGAGATGAAGGATATAGAGGTTAAGCTCTACAAACTAGAGCTATCAAATCCCAAAGACCCGAATGAGGCCCCCCACCATTAGGGCGTTCAGCAAATTAGCGCGCGGTACTTTTATATATTTTCCAGTATCTTTAATTCCGTAGAGAAGTGAGAAGCATCTAAGCCAGGAGTCCGCTATGGGGTTTTGCTTGGGTAGAGTTGTGATAGTGGTTGCTCTCCTGATTGCGGTTAGCGTATTCCTGCTTCAGTCCCAATCTATATATGCGCAGCGGATTGATCCCGGATCGCTCTTTAGAGAGGCGCTCGAGCTAGCCTATAGGCTGCAGAAGCTGGGTGGTGAAGGTATAGATATATCCCGGCTGGCCGATAAGCTCAACAGCGTTTTAGCCGCTATAGACAGCTGTGGGCCCCAGGACATCGAATGCCTGTTGAGTGCTAGGGAGACTCTGGAGGGGCTTAGAGAGGAGGTTGAATCCCTCGAGAGGGAGGCCCCTGGCATCGTGATGCGGAGGAACATCGAGCTTGGGGCGAGGATAGCTCTTCTAGCTCTAGCCCCTGTAGCTTTCTATATCGGGTTCCCGAGGCTCTACTCCTGGTGGTGGTTCAGGTCTAGGAGGGGCTGGATAGTTAGGAGATACAATCCGGAGGAGGGTGAGGAGAAGTGATTGTTGACGAGGAGGTTTTCGCGGTGATCCTGGCTGTAGTGGTTGTGGTGTCTGTGCTGGGCATAGCTCTATCTATACCCAGGAACCCTGAGCCCTTCACGGCTATAGGTTTGCTGGATCAGAACTGCAGGATCGGTAACTACCCCAGGGAGGTCCCTGTGGGCTACCCTATCGAGCTATGTGTTTTTATATCAAACAACTTGGGGAGGCCGGCTCTTCTGCAGGCGAGGATAAAGATCAGCTACAACGGGTCTATACCAACAAACACAACTCCACTAGCCATGGATGGTGTTCTCAATATAACTGTTTTCCTACCGCATGAGGGGAACACAACAAGAAAATTCAGCGTAACCCTTCCTGAGGCTGGTGAGCGGATCGTTATTGCTGGAGAGCTCTGGGAGATGGATCTGGATTCAGGCAAATGGTTATATACAGGCAGATATGTATTTATAAGGGTAAACGCAACAGGTACGCCAGGTTGACGATCGAGAAGGAGGCCGAGAGCCTAGACAGCATCGCCAGGAAGGCGCAGAAAACGATCCATGGAAGATACTGGACACTATACCTCCACTGGGTGGAGGGGAAGCTGGTTATAGAGGACCCCAACCCCCCAAGAAGCTTCATGGAGTACATCAGGAGGCCTGACTACTCATCCTGGTTCTGGAGCGTAGCTATCCTTCTCGCGGTGACTCTAGCATCGATCTATCTATCCAGCACGATCCAGCCATTAACCTATGCTAGATACGTACTGGGCTCCATAGCGGTGCTCTACCTACCGGGATACCTGCTGATAGAAGCACTCTACCCCTCACCGAGAGAGCTAACCCCCCTCGAGAGACTAGCGCTATCCATAGGGCTCTCCCTAGCTGTGGTCCCGCTTATAGGGCTCATCCTCAACTACACGCCGTGGGGGATAAGGCTAGACCCGATAATAGCC
>JALXCO010000124.1 GCA_026990885.1 Desulfurococcales archaeon | reverse complement strand
CGTGTGGCCAAACAGCTTTAGGCTTGGTATCCTATATCTAGATCTGAACCTAAACACCCTGTCCGCGAATGGCGATAGCTTCTCCGAGTATTCAAAGTCGGCTTTCACAGGATCTATTGGTGCTACTATCAGCCCGGATTTCCCGTTGATTGAGTAGGTGATCCTTATGAGCCTAGATATATCTATGGTGACCTGCTCGTCTATAGGGATCGAGCCGTACCCGCCTGACCTGAGCTCATCGACAATAGCTTTAAGCTCATTTATATCCTCTGCAGGGACCTCCAGCGGAGCACCATCCCCGGTTAGGTAGGTGAGCACTCTACGCCTTATTCTCCCCCTCGCTCTTCTCATGAAGCCTCTAACAAGCCTTGCTCTTACCCCACCATCCCTCAGGCTTGGTAGGTCGAGTTGGGTGCCTCTAGAGGCTAAAACCCTATCTATGTCCTCTCTCGACAAAGCTATGTATCTAGCTATGGTTTTTCTCTCATCTCTATCCAGCACCCTAACGTCTGGATCGTTGAAGTATCTAACGTGGAAACCCCTATTCCCGGAGAATACAAGCTCTATATTGCCTCTATCGAAACCTAGCTCGTGAACAAGCACATCTACAAGATCTAGCGAGTAGAGGAAAACCTCCCTGATGCAGTCCTCAGACACAATCTCGATCTCGGAGACCGGAGACCCCCTACAGCCTCCCGCCTCCCCATCTTTGACAAGCCCACAGTCCTCATAGAGAAGGTACCTATATATGGTGCAGCCCTCAACACCGTCTGCATCTATATCGAATATGAGGTCGGAGCCTCTCCAGGATTTATCCTCCATATCCTGCATGTACGGGAAAAGATATATTGCCGAGGAGTAGTATATGTGGAGCGGGACGTTCCTAGATATATATATGTTGAGCTCGTCACGGGTCTTAAACGATAGATGCCTTACGTAGGTCTCCATATTGAATGGCTGTAGAGCGAACTCCCTAAACTCCATATCCTCTGGAAGCTTCAGCTGCGCCTGCCTATAGTAGCTCCTGAATAGATCGATAAGGAAGCCCCCTCCACCATCGCTACCCCTACTCTGCCCGTGGCGCGACATAGAGTGTCAGCCTGGTGCCCCTCAGCATGTTCAGGACTACCTTGCATGGTAGATCGGTTCCGAACTCCAGATCGACATCGTCAGCAAGCCTCGAAACCTTGGCTGTATCGTCGAAGTACTCTATACTGTACGAGGATCTATGCGACCCCCCGTCGGTGGATTCAAGAGCTATTAGGGTTCCCTGCTCAGCGCTAAGCGACACCTCGACCTCACCTATATCTGATGATCCTATAAACCTCAGCTCGTTATCCTCGTAAACAAGGGTTAGCGTGTCCCCGGCCTCTGAGAGAACCTTGTATAGCGTGTAGAAAGCCTGCGAATATAGCTTTGCCCTAACCGGGAAGTCGACCTGTATTTCGGGGACCTCCTCGCTAACCTTCTCATACAGCAGGGGTGTTTTGAATCTTCTCTCCACACCGTCTGGGGATATGAGGACAGTGGATATTTTGCCTCCCTCGAACTCGAGCTGTAGCTCATCCTTCTTTGATGCCCTCTTCAGGAATTTAGATACTGTCTCGAGATTCACGTTGTATGTTGCCTTATTCTCGACATCGAACACGT
This sequence comes from Desulfurococcales archaeon, assembly GCA_026990885.1. Taxonomy (GTDB): domain Archaea; phylum Thermoproteota; class Thermoprotei_A; order Sulfolobales; family AG1; genus WANO01. Next base: position 230 of record JALXCO010000124.1, on the reverse strand, counting down.
CGAAGGCTTCTCTGGGGACATAGAAGTCTATCATCGATACATGGCTGGGATCTATGGCCCTAACCCTGAAGCCGTTCTCATCTATCTCGAAGGCCGCTGACTCCACGAGCTCGGCTACAGCGGCTAGGGAGTACCTCCATATTCTGGCGTCAGAGAATCTCAGTTTCAAAACTACTACCCAATATATGAGACTTATATATAATAAATATTTAATAAGATTATCCACGCAC
>JALXCO010000123.1 GCA_026990885.1 Desulfurococcales archaeon | reverse complement strand
TCTCTACAGAATACTCACATCAATGTTCCTCCATGCCGATATACTCCACATATTCTTCAACATGTACTTCCTATATATATTCGGGCGGGGAGTCGAAGGGGTGATCGGCAGCGTTAGGTTCCTCGCGCTATACCTCCTATCAGGTATAGCGGCAACAATGCTGCATACAGCAACAGTACTTCTACAGGGATACGATACAGGCCTTCTCCCACTATCCATACCAGCCATAGGGGCTTCAGGAGCCATAAGCGGTGTTCTCGGAGCATACATGATGCTCTACCCAGGATCATACCTCTCAATGTGCTTCTTCATATTCTTCTTCCCACTATGCGGAACATTCAGGACATCAACATTCACGATCTTCTGGTTCGCCATGCAGGTTATATATGGATACATGAGGCTTGGAGGAATAGCTTTCTTCGCGCACGCAGGAGGCTTTATAGGTGGTGTTGCCCTTATATGGATGCTTGCATCATCGGTGATCGCTAGAGTAAAGAGCGTTTATGGCTCATTCACCCTTCCTAGATACATCGTGTTTAGGGAGCTGATGTATGAGGGGCTAGGAGGCTTCGCCAAGGCTGTGCTCTCGATACTGATAATATCATCCGTGGTTGCTGGCGTGATATCCTACAGCCTATCAGCCAATTTCGAGGGCTACAACATATACTCAACAGAGGTGTTTAGCGTTGTATCTATAGAGAACGCGGAACTCAATAACTGGGGAAGCTTCACGCTAATGATATCCCAGGAGGGACCCCAATACACCTTCAGCATGATCATAGATCCATACACCAGAATACTGATAAACAGACTGCATGGAGCGGGCCTGCTCAAGATAAACGATCCAGAAACAAGAGAGCTGAAAACATATATAGATGAAGTAATAGCCATCCCCGGAATTCAGGGAGTGAGAGTTCCAGTAACAATCAACATATCGGCGAGATACAACGAGCACGGTGTATTAATCTACGCCGAGGGGAGCCTCACAACACAGATAATATATATAACGAGGGAGGGAGCGGTCCCCGGGGAATACATATCATACAGCTACTTCACGCTGAATGCTAGAGGCCCCTCGACGGTAAGAGAGATAGTATCGCTACCAGTAGCTGTATCGAGCCTGGTCGGCCTGCTCGCGCTATATGTTGTGGTTGGTAGAGACCGTGATCTAGCACTAACCTAGCTTCTTCCTGATGTATCTATACAGATCTCTAGCCAACGCTACGGGGTCCCTATCATAGAAGCTGAAATGGAAATCTATATAGCCAGATAAAGCCTCCAGAGACGCGCCAACAGTATCCGAGGGGAGCCCGTAGCCCCTCAAAATATATATGGGTCTACCCGAAGCCGCAGACATAAATACCTCTATAATGGTCCCCACAGAGCCGCCCATGACCACGAGGGCTTCGCTTGATAAGACTATAATCTCCGATCTCTGACGGAAGTCGAGGCCCGTATATATGTGTATGAAGCACTCCCCCGCGGGAGGGGTCTCCCTAGGGTGTTCGGGAAGGATAAAAACAGACCTGAATCCAGAGCTGCATGCGGCATCAGCTATATACCTCATCAAGCCCCAGTAGCCGCCTAGAACAAAAACTATTTTCCCCGCTAAATCTGTTCTTGAAAGCTCCTCGATAAACCTCTCGGCATCTCTAACGAGGTCCCTGCTAGGCTCCCCGCTATATGCGGCAACACCAATCTGTATCAATGCATAGGCCACCGGAGATAGTATTGTTCCAGATAAAAAAGTATTAATATTACTAGATTGATAAATAATTTATTAAGGGCCTGAAAATGGAGAAAGATAGAGTAATAGGAGCAGGAATACTGGTTGCGAGCGTCCTTGTTATAGCTGGCTACCTCTACGGGCTATTCATAGCTGACGAGGCTATAAGAGTCCTCCTAACTAGGATAACAGTGTTCATAGCCGTTGCTGGAGTGATGGGGATTCTGGGATGGATCGGGTATACACTAATGACGACCCCGCCGCCAAAGCCGATCGAGGAGATAGAGAAGGAGCTTGAGGAGGAGCTTAAGAAGCTTGAGGAGGAGGTGAAGGAGGAGGAGAGCAAGGAGAAGGAGGAGAAATCCAAGGAAGCCAAGGAGGAGAAGCCCGTAGAGACATCGTCGGAGTCCAGCGAAAAGAAAGCCTAGTTTTTTATATGTGTTGTTTTTAATCCGGGATACCCGTTAATCCCGGTACCGCGCCTACACCCCTAGATCATCTATCATGGATTCCCGACAGGGTCTCCAGACACTAAAGTAAGGAACCGCCACATCTAGCTAGATAAGCGGGACCCCCACTAAAGCCTATCTATATATCGCGACACCTCCGAAAACAGCCATGACAGATCCCTTCTAGACCTATCTATATTAAGCTCGCTTAACGCTGAAGCGATCAGAGGCAGCGCTATAGTTGCATCTACATTAACCGTGGCTATATTCTCCCCCCTCACCTTACCCCAGCTAACGGCCTCCTCAAGCGTTGCTCCGCTCAACCCGCCCCACTGAGGAAGATCTGTCGTGATCTGGACAGCATACTTATGGGCATAGCTACCTATAGGGCCGCCGCCCTCCAGAGTTCTGGCCACAGTAATTAGCTGTACCATATCCTTGGGGACCCCTCCACCTATATATATAGCTGCCGTCTCCCTAGAGCTTGAGGATATCTCCACCATCTGCTCGAAGTCCTTAAACTGATCTATAATAACCCTATCGTGACCCTCCCTAACAGCTATATACGACGCGATCCCATAGCCCGAATCAACAATAGCCGGAACAAATATGGGTGTGCTGTACCTATACGCTGTAGAGGCTATAGAGTCTATCCCCAAGGAGTTGAGCCTATACCCAAAAAGATACATGAACTCGGAAGACGAGTATATGTGGTCCTTGGGGAGGTCCCTTATAAACTCGACTATAACCCTCTCCATCTCCCTATACCTGTACTCATCAGCATATATATCGTAGAACCTATCTATACCGAGCTTAAGCAGCATGGCATCATCCACACACGGGGACCCCTGACCATACGGGAAGCCCATACCCGAGTATATATCTTCAGAAACATTGGCTCCAGTAGAGACAAGCACATCTATATACCCCCTATCAATCATCCACGAAACAATCTTCCACATCCCGGCTGGACCCATTGACCCCGCAAGACCCATATATATCAAGACATCCCTATCGAGAACCATAGATCTGATAATCCTAAAAACCTTCCCAAGCATCCTCCCCTGATAGCCGGTTCTATAGAGCTTCTCCAAAACCTCATGCAGACTGCTCGAGTCAGGTGTATAGGGCTCCACTAGCTCCCTAAAGAACGCCTCTCTCGAACCCTGATCACTGCGCACACCACTCTTACCCAACGCAAACACCAGATGAATATGTTAATAATGGATTTAATTAAACAATGGCTATACAGAAAATCTCCATGCTCTAGATCCAGGATAGCTGGCTGGATAGAATTAGGTGGAGGTCCCCCCGAGGGGATTCGAACCCCTGACCACCCGGTGCCCGCGCCCCCCACTACAGCCGGGCGCTCTACCGCTGAGCTACGGGGGGACCTCGGTGGGGACCCCAATATATTTTATTAGAAATAGCGGTTTATGAATTTTTAGTTTCTTCAGGATTTGATTATAGTGCCTAAAAAGCCTACTTCATAGCAACAAACAGGCTGCTTCTGGTTGCTTTGAGCCCGGGCTCGCCATGCTGAACCCTTCTTGTTGTTGGGGAGTACTCTCCTAGGTAGTGGCCTATCATGTCTGGGCTCACGGTGAAGTGCACGTATTCCTTGCCGTTGTATACCGCAAAGGTTAAGCCGACCATTACTGGGAGGATGATCATGTCCCTTACGTGGGTCTTGATAACCACCTTCTTCCCCTCCTTAAGGAGTTTTCTCGCCTCCATAACCTTCTCCATAAGCTTCTTCTGCTCCTCCGTAAGGCCTCTAATTAGGCTTCTCCTTGCTCTTGCTGGAAGAAGCTTTATTAATTCATCCATAGGCATCTCTAGAAGCTGGTCTATTGTCTTGCCCCTATACCTTATCTTCATCCACTCTGGTGGCAGCTGTATGTCCATGCAGGCAGCACCTATAGATTATTAGGTCTATGGCTAAATATAAAGCTAACTGGTATCCCCTATCTCTTCAGATCGATCTTCACCTTCCAGGCATAGCCCCCGATCGACATATAGACCGCGTAGGCCTCCAGAGGCTTGAGCCTAGACACATCAATGGGCGGGGTCCCCCTAACACCTCTACGTGCATTCTGGATCGATGAAGCAATCCTGGATATGGCTTCCGCCTCGATGCTTCTAAAAACAATAAACGTCCCGGTATTGTTCAGTATGTTTTCAGGTATCTCCGATATCTGCTGTGTTGAAATGATCATTGAGAGGCCATACTTTCTGCTCTCCCTTATAATTCTAGATATGAACTCCCCTAGAGACCCCTTCAAAACATTGTGGGCCTCATCTATCACCACAATAAGATCTACAGAATCCCTGTGGCCAGCCGAAACCTTCCACCTCCACAGGTTCTTCACTAGATACTCAACATATATCTTGGCTGCATACTCCGATCCTAGCGAGCCCAGATCCACTATAACCCACCTATAATCACCGATCACCTTATCCAGATCCAGAGGCCTGCTACCTAGATGCGTGGCAAGTATCCTTAGATAGGGAATCAAGCTATAGGCGGGGTCCCTGACCCCGGTTTTAGCATCTATATGCGCCTCCACGAACTCAAGCAGGTCTCTGAATCCCCCGCCGCCCAGCCTCACATAGTTCTCTAATATGCTTGTAAGCACCGATATCTGGATTGTTCCTAGCTTAAAGATCGATCTTATGCTGTCCACAAGCTCCAGGATCGATTCCTTAGGATCGTTTGGCGAAGGAATTATCTGGGGGACCTCCTCAGAGGCTCTTATGACTCTGAAGCCCTCCAGATCTCTGTACTCGCCGTGGAAGTCCAGAATCAAAACAGGTATATTTGATCTCGCCGCGGCTCTAGCGATCAGCTTACACAGCGTTGTTTTACCCATTCCCGTGCTTCCAGTAACCAATATGTGGGGTGAGGTTTTTGTGCTCAGGTAGAGTGGTAGGGGTATCTTTGCGTACTGGTCTAGTATGTATGCATTATCGATCTTGAGCAGGGGACCCCTGCCGGCTCCAAGCACCTGATCTATTCTGGCCCGAGAGATCGCCCTCGATATGGTTAGAGGTAGAGTTATATATGATCCCAAGCCATAGGCCATCGAGCCGTATCCAAGCCTCCATGAAGCCACCGCCGAGATTAGGGAGCCTGATAAGTGTATATAGAATAGAGCCTTATACTGGCCGTATCTTGGGGGGTCGAGGATATATAGGGCTATATAGAGGGAGGCTAACACAGATAGCGTGAGGCCCACGCTTATAAGGATCTTTGAGAGGTCCCCCATAGATCTGACTCTAGCGTACCTTACCAGAAGCCTATCGTTTGCGATGTACCTATCTATCGCATGGGATCCAGCCAGCCTGAGTGCCGCCCTTACCAGTGGTATGGATGCTAGAGCTAGAATCACGATCAGTATATTCAGATCTATCCCGAAAAGCCGTATTAATGGAGCAATATAGTAGAGGTCCCCCGAAACAGCGCTGGATGTCTGGATATAGATGTATAGGGCATATATAGCCCCCGCTATAGTCGATGCTAAGAGAGCTATACTCTCCAGCTTTAAAGCGATAAATACAGCAGTGATCATTAGGGCTACAGCCACAAGCAGACTCGTTAAATCGCTAAAGGGGCTAAACACCAGTAGGTATATGCCCAGCGCCAGCAGCAGGGGTATGGTGTAGCCGTATATATGCCTCATTTGGCTGCCTTTCCCATATTCAGTATATTAGGGACAAATCTAAAGAATAATACCCCATATAAACCTTTGCGAGCTACTCCACCCTTAAGGGCAGGCAGACCTGGCTAGCCTCCCCAGTTCCACCCGCCTTCTTGGCTGAGGACTTCATGCAGGGTGTTTGGATTGACTCACTGCAGCTTCATCCCGTTCCTCTAGCTAAGGAGCGGGCTAGACTGCCTGGGATCTTGAATCCCTATCTTCCCTCTTCATAGGGGAGAGCTCCCCTCCAGAAACCATGGTAACCAAATAAGCAAATAGTCTTTAACTTCCGTAGGTTTGTTCATCATGTTTCCCCTAGCCCCTCACCGCCTGAGCGGGGGTGGGGTTTTACAGGAAAGCTTATAAATCTCTGTGGTTTGTGTTTTTTAGGTGGTTAGCTTTTGTGGAGACGCAGGAGGCGGACTTTACTGTTACTCCATGGGATGTGAAGGGCAGGGTTGATTACGAGAAGCTTATTCGAATATTCGGTACACAGCCCCTCGAGGATGATATTTTAAGAAGGTTGAGGGACCTCTGTGGCTGCGAGCTGCATCTATTTCTGAGAAGGAAGGTGTTTTTCTCGCATAGGGACTTCGATCTTGTGCTGAAGGATATTGAGGAGGGCAGAGGGTTCTTCCTATATACCGGGAGAGGTCCCTCTGGACCGATGCATATAGGTCATCTCATACCGTTTATAATGACTAAGTGGTTCCAGGATAGGTTTGGGGTTAATGTCTATATAATGATCACT
>JALXCO010000122.1 GCA_026990885.1 Desulfurococcales archaeon | reverse complement strand
TATGCCGTAGTGCCGACAAGTTAATGCTATCTGGGCATCATTAGGAAGGAGTCTATATTTCTGTACTATTTGAAGGTACTCGTTGTAGTCGAAATAATCACCTACTATTTCGACATTTAAATCTTTTAGGAAGGAATCTACCGCATCTATTACCTCTCTAGGATACCCTTGCTTTGCAATTAACTTTCTTAAACCGTATCTCCCCTAATCATCCTCTCTGCTTGTAGTGCTCATACGTTGCGACATAGAGTGTCTCGTTAACTGCGATTCCTGAAGTCACGAAGCGCGAGTCATGATGTTCCTCTAGGGTTTGCCCGGCTAGGTCACTCTTCTCGGTTTCAAGTAGGATGCTGAGTATGAAGCTTGTATCAATGTAAGCTAGCCTCATTGAGTATGGGCCTCTTCCTCGATCTCTAGCAACTCCTTAATCGATGACCTCCCCAGAATCCCCCGATACTTCCTGAGCACCTTCCTTACATCACGCTTTACAGTGACTAATACCTCCTCCCCCTCCTCTAACTCTAGAGGTTCTAGGGGTTTGAGAACTCCATTCTCATAGCGTACACGTATAACCTTAGACATTCATCCATATCCAACTGTAATGTAAATTTCTAAAGATTAAATCATGCTGCAGTAGAATAAGTCTACCGTTGCAGAACTACTAATCATTATCTCCAAAATTGCTGCAGATTCTACTCGACCAAACGCAGCAGGATGGCATGGGTTCCATCCTTCGGAGTTGGAGGTCCCGGGCTTCAAATCCTGGTATTCCAAGATGTTTTATTGAAAGCTTACGATTTTAGAGAGGAACCGATCTTCCCTATAGATGTGGTAATCCCCATATGCAGGCGCAGAAGCATAGATTGCCACTTTCTATGTCCTTTTGATTCTTTCCATGCCTCTAAGGGCTATCGGGAAAAACTTATAGGTATATTCTAATACTATTGAATATACTAGTGTGCGGAGATGATCTCGATGAGCTAGACGTGCGGACTACTGGATGAACCACTCCTCACTAATATGAGTGCGATAAATCCCTAGTCGACTAGAGCAGATACACCCCTACAGGCTGGGATAGGAGATAAGAAAGCCATAATGAACCCAGCCGTGCTAGAAGCATGAAGACACGGCTTCAGGCGAGCAGTTTCCCTGTTCCACCGCCTTTCTGCAGGTTTTGGGCTGGTTAACTATAGTAACTGAAGAAACTCAAACACCATTAGACTTTATACAGTCTCAGGGTCTAAGGATTATAAGCAGTATTGTTGCCATCAGTCCTGCGAATGCTGTTATGAACCCTATAGCAATATAGATCAGTATTCTCTTAAGATCCCTTATTTCTTCCCTGAGGTCGGCTATAGCCCTCTCTATAGACTCCAGCCTCCTATCTATCTGCTCGTAAGCCCCCTCAAGCCTAGCCAAACGCTCCTCGATGCTTGGCTTAGCCACCCCATATCATCCAAGAATATTTAGGGCATAGAACATATAAAGCTATAGGGATCATATTTATTCTTTTTGGCACTATTACAACATACCTAAGGCCTTGGTAGGAAACTCTCAACGAGAAGGAGATATGAGGTCCGTAGCGGCTCTATAGCCCGTGAACACGCCAATAGTGTCTGCTCTATAGAGGTCGGGCAACCTGCCATAATTTTCGGTAAGGTGTTTAGGCATTAAGGCTATATCGAGGTCCCCGCTCATGATGAGAGATGCGATCTGCCTGTATGATGTGACAGGTACCCTTTTAATTTTTGATTCACTCGCTTTTCCTTGGTATAGTATGTTTAGTATTGATTCTGTGGCCTTTCTGCTGCATGTATCTTTTGGTGTGGAGGCCACGCTAATAATGTCTCTCTCATCGAGGTCCTCCCTATATATCAGGGTGACCTCTTTCTCTACCCTA
>JALXCO010000121.1 GCA_026990885.1 Desulfurococcales archaeon | reverse complement strand
GATGGCCTATGAGAGGTATGGGGTCTCGAAGCACCAGCTTAGGGGGTTTGTCCAGAGGATATACGAGAAGTCCGGGGACAGGAAGATAGCTGACGCCGTCATAAGGATTGCTGTCCCAATAATACTGTCGTCTGTGGATAGCCGTGTTAAGAGGGATAGCAGGCCCGAGACCTGCGGGATCTGCGGAAAGAGACTCTACAACGTCTTCCCCGAGGACCACATCAAGAAGCACCATAGCGACATGCTCAAGAAAGAGAATGAAAAGATGTATCAGGAGCTCAAGAAGGTTATAGAGTCGAGGAAGAAGGTGGTTAGCGTGAAAAACGTTTAATAGCCCAAACACAATATTTGTTTATTGGTAGGGCCCGTAGCTCAGCCTGGATAGAGCGCCGGCCTCCTAAAGGCTGAAACCCCAGGGAAGCCGGATGTCCGGGGTTCAAATCCCCGCGGGCCCGCCACATTTCCGCCCTGCACTAAACCCTCTACACCTGCTGTTTGGTAGTCACCGATCTACCCTCCAGATCCTTGAACACCAGATTTTTAATTGAGTCCTCCGCAGGCTCTCCGGGTAGGCGTGTTTTGATGATCTCTAGATCACCACCTAAACGCTCCTTAGCCCTAGAGTATAGATCATCAATCACACCCCCATCGGCAACAGCTATATAGGCGGGACCATTACCGGATATGCCTGCAGCTATAGCCCCCCACCTCCTCAGCATCTCTATGGGCTTCCTGTCGTATTTAAGGGCCTCCGCAACGAGGTCCCCGTTGATGTTCATGGCCTCCCAGAGATCTCCGTTTAGAAGCGATTCAACAGCCTTGCTGAAGTATCTAGAGCGTTTTCTGAGCTCTATCTCGATCTCTTTAAACGTGTACCTCCTCGTGTATCTGGGTATGATTATTAGTGCATGAAGCCTTTTCGGGGGCTCTATAATCTTAAGTATCCTACCCCTATAGTTATCGCTAACCACTATAGCCCCGGTTAGAGATGCAGCTGCATCATCCAGAGCCCCCGTGATCGATAGCCCGTGCCTTTTCGAGATCTCGACGTTGATCCCCAGAACCCTGATGGGATCTATATCTAGACCCATGTACTTGGCTAGGGATATAATCAGCGTGTTTAGGTATGCGGAGCTTGTTTTCAGCCCGTAACCATGTGGCACTGGCGAATACACGGACACACAGATCTTTTCGGGATCGATAGCCCCATACTCGGTGCCAGCAATCTCCGCAGCTATGCTGCTCAGCATCTCTCTATCCACGTCCCGCCTGCAGCCCTCAGCCGTGGGTGCGGAATCCTCTATTCTGGATTCGAGGTATATGGCTACGGCGAATGAGGACCCCACACCGGTTGGTATGGCGTTGAGTATGCTTCCCCCGATCCATGATCTCGATGAGGCGATCATCTATATGCACCTACGAAATATATCGAGAATTTCCCCTGGGGAGAGGTGAAGCACCCTCTTACTGCTGTCTAGAAAGCTATATATGTCTTCATCCACCCTCCTGCAGCATCTGGCTAGAGCGTTTCTAAGGGTCTTTCTCCTGTAGCTGAAGAGGCATTTAAGGAATCTCTCGTACTCCTCCATGTTGTGGGGGACCTCCCTTACTCTGGTCATCTCCACCATTGCTGAGGCAACCTCAGGCTCTGGATAGAAGTATTTTGGGGGATACACGTTTACTGTATGGATCTTGAAGAATGTCTGCATCAGAACGGTTATAGATCCATATCTCCTAGATCCGTGTTTAGCAAGTAGCCTATCGACAACATCTTTCTGTAGAACTATAGCCACCTTCTCGGCTGTGCTCGACGCTATAGCCCCCAGCAATGGCCCAGTTATGCTGTATGGCACTGTGCCGGCAACCGTTTTTGGTTCTAGCCTGTGTAGGAGCTCCAGCG
>JALXCO010000120.1 GCA_026990885.1 Desulfurococcales archaeon | reverse complement strand
CAATTGCAATTAGTAATAACTACTATATAAATTTTATTTTTATTTGATTCTATATTTTAGTTAAAATTTATTATCAATTAATCAGATAATATTATTAACTATGGTTATGATTTATAAAAGTTAAATAGCTGCTATAAAAATGGAGAGGATCGAGGCCAAGTGGTTAAAATGGTGAGCCGTGGAGAGAGCGAGCTTGATAGGAAGATAGTTGAGGCATTTAAGGTGAGGAGACTTAAAATCACGCCTCAGCGTATAGCTATTGTGAAGGCTCTAAATAGAATGGATCACCCAACAGCGGAGGAGATATATGAAGAGGTGAAGAAAGAGCAACCATATATTAGCTTAGCTACCGTGTATAGAACGCTGAAGCTGCTGATCAATGCGGGCTTAGTCAAGGAGCTCTGCTTGCCTGACGGTGTAATAAGGTATGACACAAATATAAACCCGCATATAAATGTTGTATGCGTTAACTGTGGCAGGATATTTGATGTTGATATAGATCATTATGTCGAGACCTTTATGGATGAAATAGGTAAAGCAGTATCTGGAAAGGGGTTTAGGGTGGTGGGCTTTAGATTCGACGTAGATGTATACTGTGAGAACTGCTCCATTAAAAATAAACCGTTTGAATCAGACTCTGCATTTGTTGATGAGGACATCTAGCACTTTTCTAGGTTCCTCCGAAGAGATCCCGGCTCCAGCGCTATTGAACACATATACCAGAGAGGCGCATGACTGCCTGATAACTGGGTCTTTGATATTGGTGACCCATCCAAACCTCTCCTTTAAAAATTCCTCTACAAGCTTCTTTAATAGGGGTTTATTTGATCTATACACTGATCCCGTGAGGGATACATCTATATCTATCGATTCACCACGGCCTGTACGGCTAGCTAGCAGCCTTCTAACTGTATATAGTGCTAAAGCTATCTCCATGGACTCCTCCCTAACGATGCCGTAAGCTATAGAGTCCCCGCTCGATGCGCATTTAAACACGCATTTAGAGAACGAAGCTATATACCCTTTAGGATCGTCTGAATCATATATCTTTCTGACCAGCTCCCGGAAGCTAGACACCCCATAGTGGTGCCTGTAGCATTCAGCTAGGCATGTCCCGCTCGATTCCCTGCCGTCTATATATCTAGAAAGATACCTAAGACCCTTAGCCCCAACACTATACGCGCTGCCCACATCATCGATGAGGTGCCCCCAGCCACCGACATAGACTTCAACACCCATCAATCTACCATAGAAGTTGCTCCCCGTACCAATAATACCCACTATACCATTTCCATCAATAAACGCCGACGAGTGTGCAGACTTGATATCCTCGAATATAGCTATATTGTTGATTTCTAAACCTAGGTGTCTTCTTATGCATTTCTCTAGCTCCCTGTCCCATAATCCATCTAGATAACCAGCTATAGATAGGGCTAAAAGATCTATTTCTACACCGCTTCTATCCTCTTTAAGGGGTTTAATAGATCCGAGTATACCATCCACTATATTCAGGCAGGACTTTTCAACACCCACTGAAGCGGGGTTTGACGCTCCAGACACGTTGAGGTGTAGCCAGCCGCCTTCAGGATCAACAGCTACAACCTCAGTCTTTGTGGCGCCGCCATCAACGCCTATATATATTGCCTTTCTCATAGCTCATCCAATCTATAGCTTCTACGACTGCTTCAATCACCTATTTAGCTTCATAGCTCTTTAGCCTTGGATTAACATACTCCTCTATCGCCATACCAAGCAGAGTGAAGCCCATGCCTATAACCGCTATAAGCAGGCCAGGTATTATAGCCCACATCCATAGGCCTAGAGCGAATGCGTTCCTTGCATATGCATGGTTGAGTATCTGGCCCCAGCTTTTAGCTGTTGGATCGCCTAGACCTAGAAAGCTCAGTCCCGCCTCGGTTAGTATGGCTGATGTGGCTCCCAGAATAATATACGCTATCGTGAGTGGGGCTATATTGGGTAGGATGTGCCTAAACATTATTCTGCTGCTGCTAGCCCCCAGAGCTTTCGCAACCTCTATATATGGCCTCTCCTTAACGCTAAGAGTCTGTGCCCTTACAACTCTCGCTACACCGACCCACTCGAAGAAGGCTATAACCAGAATTATGTTCGTTAAGCTAGGCCCTAGATACGCGGCCAGAACTATTATGAGTGGTAGGGAGGGTATCGAGAGCATTATATCTATGACCCCAGATATTATGTCGTCAAATATTCTACCTAGATACCCAGCCATCAGCCCCAGCACTAAGCCTATTATCGTGGCTATTGTTGGTGCCGTTAAGCCAACATAGAAGCTTATTCTCGTACCGTGGATAACCTCGCTCAAGATGTCCTGTCCTATGTCGTTTGTTCCGAGCGGGAATTTATCGGATGGGGGCTGGAAGGGGTCCCCAACGATCTCGTAGGGATCGTATGGGGCGAGGTAGTCGGCGAATACAGCAACCATGCCTAGAGCTAGTAGGATGATGAATCCCAGTAGGCCTTTCTTGTTTTTGATCATTATATAGTATGTTGCTCTAGAAAGGCTCTCCATGAAGTCCATGAGTTTTCTTTTTGATGATTCATAGCTTTCATAGGTAATTCTCGATCACCTCTCATACTTTACTCTTGGATCTAGTAGAGAGTATATGAGATCGGCTATGAAGTTGGCTATAATAACGGTTAAGGCAAGCATAAAGAAGGCGGCGTTGAGGACGGGGTAGTCCTTAAATATGATCGACTCATAGATCAGGTACCCAACACCGGGGTATGAGAATACCGTCTCGGTAAATACAGCCCCACCAACGATATGCCCGATCCTTATAGCCAGAAGCGTTACAGGGGGAAGAATAGCGTTTCGCGCAGCGTGCCACATGATTTTTCTTTGGGGCAGGCCCTTAGCTGCGTCAACCATTATAAAGTCCTCGCTGAGGACATCAACCATAGTGTTTCTAGTTACCAGGGTGTAGGTTGCGTATGCCGTGAGGGTTATGGCTAAAACAGGCAGGGTTAGATGCCAGAGTACATCGGCAATGTAATCTAGAACTGAATTATATACAGCTCCTGGAGTTAGCGCCTGGGATATCGGGAACCAACCCAAGACATTGCCGAAGACGAACTGGAAGGTTAGCGCAAGCCAGTAGTAGGGTATGGCGTAGACTAGTACAGCTGAGAACGTTATGGCGGCATCCACTCTGGTTCCTCTCCGCCAGCCAGCAACTATACCTAGGGCCACACCCATAAGGAACACGGTTATGGATGAGGTCCCTAAAAGTAGAAGGGTCCATGGTAGTCGTTGCATGATCAGCTCAAAGACAGTTGTGGGATAATACTTGTAGCTGTATCCCCACTGTCCCGTAAATAAGCTATATAGGTAGGCTATGAATTGCTCGCTTAGAGGGCGATCTAGCTTAAGGAGCTCCTCAAGGCTTTCAACTGCTTCAGGTGGTAGCTGGTACTCGTTGGCTAGTATGGTGGCTGGGTTTCCAGGCATCACTCTTGGTAGGAGGAAGTTTATTAGGATGATTATGAAGAACACTATGATGAGTCTAATAGATCTTTTCACTAAAAAAGACTTGCTCATCTCGACACTCCTTCAGGCGTTACTTATATACAGGGTAGGGGGTGTAGGGAGCAACTATAAAAATAAACTTTTTATTATGGATATGTAATTAATGATCTCTAGCGCAAGATCTATCTTCTCCTAGCCAGCATATACGCTATAGCACCAACTATAACGGCAACAACAACAGTCATAGCAACAGCCATCTCAACACTCAATCCCTGCTGTGCAGGTGTCTCGGTAACCTGCTTAGTAACAACAACAGTTTGTACAACTGTTTGCGGCACCGTGGTTACGACAGTTCTACCCTCTTTCACTATTGTCTGTACCTGTGTCTTTACCTCAGTCACAACTTCGGTTGCGGTAACCACCTCCTTAACTGTCTCCACAACAGTCTTCACCTCTGGCTTCTTCAGCTCTACCTGCAGCAGTGATAGCTTGCTTGATGGTCCCTCCTGCTCGTTCCAGTTTACGAAGTTGTCGGTCCTATACGCGGTTAGGTATCTTTTAACATACAGCGGTATTATCGGTATGTCTCTCTTGATTATCTCCTGGATCTTGTATATGAGCTCTATTCTTTTCTGTAGATCCAGCTCCCTCCTCTGGGCTTCAAGCAACTGATCCATCTCCGGATTCTTGTATCTGAACCAGTTCCTGGGGGCATATTCGCCGAGGGGCTTAGCTCCACTGCTGTGGAACCTGGTGAATAGATAGAAGTCTATTTCAGCGCCAAGGCCTCCAACACCCATTAGCCCCAGCTCGAAATCGCCCACACCTTCTCTCTGGTCTACTGTACCGAGAGCCTGGGCCTCGACTTTGGCCTCGATTCCGATCTCCTTTAACCACTTGGATATCAGTTCAGCTGTCCTCTCAAACTCCACTCTGCCCGATATAGTTAGGAGCGTGAAGCTCAGCTTCGTTCCATTTGGCGTCTCCCTTATTCCATCACCGTCGGTATCTTTGAAGCCTATGCTGTCCAGTATAGACCTTGCTTTATCGAAGTCCTGCTTCCTATAGCCTATTTCCGGGTTATACCATATTCCCTGTATCTTCTGCACATACCCGTCTGCCGCAGGATCCGCGTATCCGAGCATGACTGTCTTGACTATGGCCTCCTTATCGATTGCGTAGGCTACAGCCTCTCTAAATTCTCTAATATTGAATGGGTACTTCATCAGATTGAAGGCTAGGAACCTTATGAATCCTAGGTCTGGTCTCTGAACTATCCTTATATTCGGATCCTTGAGTAGAACAGGGACAAGCTCCGGGCTTACCGTTGCAGCTGAAATAGTGTCTATGTTTCCGGCCTGTAGATCCAGCATCATGCTACTCGTGCTCTTATATAGGACTATCACTAGCTTATCTATCTTGGGTCTCCCCATAAAGTAGTCTGGGTTGGCTTCAAGCTCTATTGAGACTCCGGGAGTGTATTTAACGAATTTGAATGGTCCACTCCCGACGGGGTTATCGAGATTCTTGAAGGTTGTTGGATCGACGTTGGACCATATGTGGGCTGGTAGTATTGGAATAAGTATCCCTATATACCATAGCGCAGGCGCAAATGGCTCCTTAAGCTTGAATTCTACTGTTCTATCATCGGTTGCTTTAACGTATTCTATGAATCCCCTTAGGTTCCATCTATCGATCTTCTCTGTATATTCGGAGTTGATGATCAGGTTGAATGTGAACTCAACATCCTTAGCGGTTAGGGGCATGCCATCGTGCCATTTTAGATTTGGTCTAAGCTTAAACGTTATCTTTAGGTTCTCCTCATCAACCTCGTAGCTTTCAGCCAGCCATGGTATGAAGGATCTGTTGGTTGGCTGCAGGAGGAGGGTATCGAATATTAGAGACCTAACATATCCTCCAGCGGCGAGTACTCCGATAAGTGGGTTGAGGTTATCGATCTCTCCTGGAATACCTACCCTTAATGTCGCTTCCTGCATCTGTGCTTCTGTGTATTGTATTGATGCTATTGGGAGAGCTATGAGTATTAATAGTGCTAAACTTAAAACTCTTTTAGCTAGAACACCCATAACATACACCTGCTCATAGCTTTAGGTTGTGCCATTCCTAAAATTATTAATGCTTATAAAATTACTTGACAGGCTTATACAGCTAAATACATCTTGCTCGATATATTGGTTTAAATATAGTATTTAAATTTATTCAAACATATTTTTTAGTGTGTTGGGTGTGGATATAGAGACCAGGAGAATCATAAATGTTGGAAAGAGATCTTTCGCCATAACCCTACCAAAAAGATGGATATACAGGTATAATTTAAAGACTGGAGACATCATTGAGATACAGTTCAACGAGGACGGCTCCCTAACCCTAAAGCCGGCTAAATCCAGGTTGAGTGATGTTGAATATAGATCGGCAAACGAGATCAAGATAGACAAGATCCCCCAGAACATAGATGTTGTGGCCCTCCTAACTAGATACTATATCATAGGCTACGAATCAATAGCTATATCCACAAGCATCGTTACCAGGGAGGAGGTGAATGAGGCGTGCAGCAAGCTTATAGGATCATTTTTCGTCGAGGACGGCGGATTCTATAGAATAATATTTGCCCTGTCGGAATCAAAGATATCTCTGGATAATATAATTGATAGGATGTCGAAGCTTCTATTCGAGGTTACAGACCTGTATATAGATTACCTAAATACAGGGGACCCCATAAAGATCAATGAGCTCCTAGCTAGAGAAGAAGATATAGATAGAATGTATTATCTGGGCATGAGGGTGTCAAACAAGATTCTGACAAGCGTTATATCCGACGGGGATTTATCGTCGATCAGGAAGTTTATGTTTCTAACTCTAGGACTAAAGATCGTTGAGGAGATAGCCGATTCATTCGATAGGAGTGTGAGGGCTATAATGCGTTCAGGGTTAGAGGTATCTACAGCTATACCGAAGGACTTCGAGTACCTAACTGAAAGCGTCGTCGAGATGGTGGTTAGCGCGACAAACGCTTTCCAGGCTATGGATGTATATAAGGCGTTGAAGATTCTGAGGATGCGTAGAGAGATAAAGAAGAACATCCTTAAATTCAAGAACTACGATAATGAGCTTATACAAACCCTATTGTCGGAGATCGAGACTATAG
>JALXCO010000119.1 GCA_026990885.1 Desulfurococcales archaeon | reverse complement strand
CCCTTACTCTTATGCATGGCCTCGCCTTTATGGTCTAGACCCATCCCATTTATCCTCACCCATCTAAATGCTGGTTTACCGGTTAGCTGGTATACCCTGAGTAGCGTGTAGTATAGCCATGTCCTTATGATCTCGTAGCCCTGAGGCCTCAATATGTTGCCGAAGGCCTTACTGAAGAATTCCTCATCAGATCCCCATCTCGATACGTATAGGGCGCTTATGCTGGAATCAAACCATGTATCGAAAACCCTTTTATCGCCCTCTAGATGCTCCTTGCCTGCTCCGCATCTGGGGCATTTCTCGAAGGGGGGATCATCTATCCATGGCCTGTAGTATCTTCCTGGATCGGGTACCAGGTATTCGCCGCATGATCTGCATCTCCATAGGGGGACCTCCGTGGCGTAGTATCTTGTTTTAGATATTGGCCAGTCCATTCTCAGGCTGTTGATCCAGTCTATGAGCTTGATTCTATGGAACTCTGGTTTGAAATCTATTGATTTAGCTATCTCCATCAGCTCATCTATGAAGATTAGCTGCTTAAGGAACAGCTCCTTTGAGTGGATGATCTCTATAGGTGTCTTGCATCTCCAGCAGACAGGTATTCTATGGGAGCTTATGTTCTCGACCTTAACTATATAACCCTCTCTCTCAAGGATCTCGACTATTCTTCTTCTGGCTTCATCGATCTTGAGACCCTTCAGGGGACCTCCAAGATCATTTATTCTCCCATCCTTATCGATTATTATCCTTGTGGGCAACTTCAGATCTCTTATTATTCTTATATCCCTCGAGTCTCCATAGCTACATATCATCATAAGGCCTGTTCCGTATTCGGGATCCACCTCCCTATGGGGCTTTACAGGGACCTCATACCCGTACACCGGTACAACGCCGGTGGTCCCCTCAAGCTTAGTGTATCGCTTATCCTCGGGGTTATAGGATATAGCAACCATAGCCCCTATAAGCTCAGGTCTCGTCGTAGCTATCGTTCCACTCTCCCCGTTTCTGAAGTCTATCCTTATATGATACATCTTTGCCCCCTTCTCCACGTATTCGAGCTCGGCCTCAGCTAGTGAGGTCATGCATCTTGGGCACCAGAATACTGGTCTCTCATCCTCATAGATCAGCCCCCTCCTCCATAGCTCTATGAATGTTGCCTGGGTTAGCTTTCTGTAGCTCTCGCTATCTGTGCCGTTTCTCCAATACTCGAAGGAGCATCCCAGCCTCTTCCAGATCTCAACCATCTCCCGCTCTACTCTATCGAGCCTCTCTCTACATAGATCAAGGAACCTGGCCCTCCCCTCAGGCGTTTTAGCTATCTCGTGGGGATTTATACCTGTTTCCCTCTCGACCAGGATCTCTACGGGCAGCCCGTTCCGGTCAGCGTACCATGGGACTATAACTCTATAGCCCTTCATCCTGAAGTACCTGGCAACCATATCGATCTGGGCATAGCTTCCTGCAGCGCCAACATGCCATCTCCCAGAGGTGTATGGTGGCGGGGTATCTATAACTATAATCTTGTTGGGGTCCCCGTACTGGTCAGGGGAGTATAGGTCTTCTCTCTCCCACACCTCTATAAGCTTCTCCTCCTCCTCAACATTCCATCTCTTCTCCTTCAACTTCGGCTCCAGCTTGTTGTTGCTCATCAAATCAACCACCTGGTTATTCCAGCACAACTATATATATTTAAGTTATAATCTATAGAAATAAGTTATCTCTAAACTGCGGTTTCTGTATTCTCTACGGAGACCGTTTTCAATAGCAATGCATCCAGAAGATGTTAGCACCCTACAGAGGTCCCCTATCGACTAGCTACGTCTAAGCGTAGGCGTGGCGAGTCACTGGTAGCGATTAGAGGTGTTGGGGGCTCTGCTGGCTGTGCGGTTCTATTTTCTTCTTATCCATAGCATGTA
>JALXCO010000118.1 GCA_026990885.1 Desulfurococcales archaeon | reverse complement strand
AGAACAACCATACCCAAGGAATCCCCAACAAGCAAGCCGTCTATACCTGCCTCATCCGCGATCCTGGCCTGGAAATACTCGTAGGCCGTAACCATAGCTATCCTGCGGCCCTTCCTCTTCAGCTTGATGAAATCATGCGGATGCATCTTTCTCTCTGGCAAAACAATCACTGTAATGGATATACTTAGCTAGATTATATAGCACCCTATTCGCTTTAAGATCCATGTTGAGCCTCTCAGCAACCCTTATGAAGTGCCCGTTTAGATAGTCTATCTCTATCTCCCGGCATCTTAACCGATCTATAAGCATAGACGAATAATTATCCCCTGTGGCCTCAGCGATCCTCAGCGTTTCTCTATAGGGGTCTACAGGTAGATCTATACCCACCCTCTCGGCAAGATCCACGAGCTCGCCAACAACGAGCTCCACGATCTGTTTGAGGTCCCCACTCAATATAGATCGGTTTCTCACCCCAGCTATCATGGTTAATGGATTTATAGCCGAGTTCACTATCGCCTTAACCCATCTATAGGGCTCGATAGACTCTACTGGAGCCAGGTTGAGGTCCCTGAGATCCCTTATAATGGCCCGGATAAAACGATCCAGCTTCGGGGACGCCGGACCCATATAGCTTGTGGATCCCCCTATAACCATGTATGTATGATCATTGAGGGGGTAGGCTCCATGATTAACAACGATGCTGAGAACACGATCCCCATACCTATCTCTCAGCATCTCAAACGCTCCAAACCCGTTTTGTGTCGATATGATTACTGTGTCGCGATCCAGCTTATCTAGATGCCTCAATAGGCCGCCTATGCTGTATGATTTAACGGCCAACACAGCAATGTCTGAATCACTAATCCAGTCCTCAGAATCCAGTACTGTGGGTATTCCTCTAACTCTATACCTTCCTCCCCGCCTCTTATCAACCACCTCTATATCCCTTACCCTGGACCTGTCTCTGAAAACCAGATATGGCTTGACGCCGGATCTATTTAGATAGTACGCGATCATAGATCCTACAGAGCCAACTCCAATGATGGAGTATCTAACGCTAACCACCCAGTAACTATATATAGTTAGGGGGCTCTAGATATTAAATGGTAGAGCCAAGATTATAAGGCTCGGAAAACCGCCGAGGATAAAGATTCTTGAGGCTCTTGGGGCTTTGGGGGATGGGAGGATAGAGGTTATCGATGATAAGAGGGCCCATGTATATAGCTCCGAGGGGGATAGAAGGTATACTGTGTACCTAGATATCGATAGGGGCTTTGCGTATAGCGACGATAACGGTACTGTATACAGAAACTACGTTGGCTACCCAATACTGGCTTTCCTAATGCATAAGGGGGTCCTCCCTAAAGATGATAGGTTAGCGCAGGCCCTCAAGGGGATCAGGTGGAGGCAGCTGAATGAGAAGTATAAGAAATACTATATTGTTGAGAGGATAGTGCTTAACATACTCAAGGCTAGAGGCATAGATCCCGAGACTGTGGAGCGGTATATCGATGAGACATACAGGGAGCTGGCCAGAATGGATCTGTATAAGCTGGAGAGGCTGGAGATCGAGAGGTAGGGGTCGGAGTAAGCGATCTGCGGTGGTTTAGTTGAGGATCTTGGTTACGGGGGGTCTAGGATTTATAGGGTGCTACACCATATCTGCACTCTCCAAGCTTGGGCATCGGGTTTTTGTTGTGGATAACTTATCGAGATCTAAGATGTGGTGTGAGAGGTATATAAGGGATAGGGGTTTGGATGTTGCGTTGTTGAGGAGGGATATTCTAGATCTGGAGAGGGGGGACCTCCCTAGCGGGTTAGATGCTGTTGTTCATCTGGCTGCTTTGATAAATGTTGATGAATCCATAGAGAAGCCGGATCTCTACTATAGGATCAATGCATTGGGTACAGTTAGGCTCTACAGCC
>JALXCO010000117.1 GCA_026990885.1 Desulfurococcales archaeon | reverse complement strand
ATATTAGCTTTTTAGTATAATTGATAATCTGGTGGATACGCTGATCAACAACACAGATATCCAGAGAGCCATAGAGAAAGCGCTCAAAGGAACAACAACAGTCGGGCTAACCACAAAAACCCATGTGGTGCTTGCAGCAGATAAGAGGGCTACGTCAGGCCAGTATATAGCCCACAAGAACGTTAGAAAGATAGAGGTAATAGACAACCGCGTAGCCCTAACAATCTCGGGCTTGGTAGCGGATGCGCAAGCACTAGCAGACTATCTAAGGCATGAGTCGAGGCTGTATAGAATAAGGGTGGGCGAGCCAATGCCCATAAAAGCCATGGCGGGATTGCTGGGCCTGATACTGAACAGCTCAAAGTACTTCCCGTATATAGTCCAGCTTATTCTTGGAGGATACGACAACGGACCCAGGCTTTACCAGATAAGCTTCTTTGGGGATGTATCGGAGGAGAAATACGTTGCCACAGGTAGCGGTAGCCCTGTAGCTATAGGGGTTCTGGAAAACGGGTACAGCGAGGATCTAACTGTAGAGAAAGCTGTGGAACTAGCCAGGGAGGCCGTGTATTCGGCTATAAAGAGAGACGCCTACACTGGAGAGGGTATAGATGTTGTCGCTATAGGCTCTGAAGGAGTTAAGGAGTACTTCTTCAAAATATAGATCCCTCACACCACACACTTGCTACTAGATCTCCTTATCACGATACTCCCTCACAATCCTCCTTATAATCTCGGTTGAGGAGTACGGCTCGATCCTCTTAGGAAACTTGATTATCTCTATATCGCCGAGGCCCCTTTCAGAAAGCCTATTCCTAAGCTCCTCTGGCGAAACGAACTGGTCGGGCCCGAGAACAATTATATCTGGCCTAACCCTCTCAACGCTCTTGATGAAATCCCTCTCATCCCCCAGGAAGGCGTCGTAGGTGTATCTGATCGCCTTAATGACCCTTAAACGATCGTACTCGTTATTGATGGGCCTCCTACCCTTTATCTTCTCCGCATTGCTATCTCTGGAAACAGCAACATACACCCTACCGTATCTCGAGGCGAACTTGAGAAGCTCTATATGGCCAGGGTGGATTATATCGAATGTACCACCAACAAAAACCTTCTTCTCCTCACCACTCCTTCTCCAGCTAAACTTAGCGAACCCCATCAGCCTCAAGGCATCAAGCAGCCCCTCTGCATACGCTACATTCACGATCCCCGTTAACGCGTCCCCCTTATCCCTATAGTATTTTGCGTCCTCAAAATACCTTTTAGCCAGATCAACCACGCCTCTAGCCGAATCCTCATACCTCCTATCTGGGGCGACAATCTCTATCTCCTGCAGGGCTTTCTCAAGGCTCGATATGTATCTCCTCAGCCTCTCGTCAGCGTTGCTTGTCCAGGAGTCGCTGGTCAATGATGCAACCTATTATAGTGAATAACACCTAAGCTTAAAAGGATTGAATAACTAACACATGCATGAAGACTTGAGCAGTGATCATAGATTGCCTGGATGCTTCAGCGATTCGGCAAAAAGGATAAGGATAGATACTATTGAAGATATCAGGAGGAGGCTGCTTAGGATATATAGTGAGAAGATAAATCTAAGGGCGTCTAGATCGAGGAAGCAGGCGGTGATAAACACCTACCTCTCGAAGCTCGATAAGCTGTATGAGGCTATAGCGTCGAGCATAGGTAGATGCGCCAGGCTCCCGCCTCTGGAGTCTGTGCATCCTTTTTATCGGGAGATCATAAATATAGCCTCTAAACAAAAGTACGAGGACACGGTTAGAGGCTGTAGGAGAGCGATCTATATTATCACGGGGATCATGAGGGATTACCGGAAAAAGATCGCTAAGGCGGAAGATCCGAAGGAAGCCAAGAGGTACATTAGGGAGTTTATAGGGCGCACACTATCTATCCTCAGAAGAAAGGT
>JALXCO010000116.1 GCA_026990885.1 Desulfurococcales archaeon | reverse complement strand
TCTATCTCTAGAGCAGGGCGTAGACCTGGTTGTTAGATCCCTGAAAGCCGCGGCATCCCGCGACACGATGTCTGGCGACGGTATCGATGTCGCGATCATAACGGCTAACGGTATCAAGGAGAAGACCTACCCCATCCAGTAGGGCGCTGTATTTATCTTCTGGCTCCATCTATCCTGATCCTGTGTCGGGCTTCTCTGAATCGTGCCTGTCTTGTTCTATCAATTTTGTATATGGCCTCCTTGTATGATTTAAGGGTTTCTCTAGATGATCTGTTGTGTGGGCTTTTTACTATCTATAGGGTTTTATAGTTAATGGTTACCTATCTATGGTTGTGTTTAACTTTGAGAAGGCGTCCTATGCCCAGAAGCTTCTGTCTGGGAGGATCAGGATCTCTAAGCTGGATTATGTCCCCAGATATATTGTGGGTCTTGATGTCTCGTATATTAAGGACTATGGCTTGGGGGTTGCTGTTGCCGCCGAGTTCGATAGTCTCCGTGTCGTTAAGGTTGCTTCTGTTGTTGATAGGGTTGAGGTCCCCTATGTTCCGGGGTATCTGGCCTTTAGGGAGGCTCCGGTGCTGTTTAAGGTTTTGAGGAAGCTGAAGCTGGATCTTAGGGAGTCCATACTCATGGTTAATGGCCATGGCATAACCCATCCCAGGAGGTTTGGTATAGCTAGCCATATAGGTGTTGTTTTGGATGTGCCCTCTATAGGTGTTGCCAAGAGGATTCTTAGTGGTAGGGTTGTTGATCTAAACGGCAGGAGCGTTATAGTTGTAGACAATATTGTTGGGGGTGTCGTTTTCTCCAGGGGTAGGCATAGGGTTTACGCATCTATAGGGCATAGGGTTTCTATCGAGGATGTTGTTTCAATTGTTGATAGGTGCTTCGTTGGCTTAAAGCCTCTTCCCTACCCGCTTTATTTGGCTGATAAGTATTCTAGGGATATGGCTCGTGATCTCAAGGTTAGGTTGGGGTAGCTGTAAAGCAATTACGTTGCTTACGCTGTCTGTTGGGGGGGGGTAGCGGATTTCTATCTGGTCTCTATTATTCTTGTGATCTCGTCTAGTAGCTTCTCCTCGATCTCGCTCCTGTGTATTCTTCTCAGATGCAGGTATAGACCTCTCTTTGTGAATGGGCCTTTTGAGCATAGTCTGCAGTAGATCAGCCCGTTCCTCTTTCTCGAAACAACTATGTGGGCTACCCTATCTATCGCCTCGCTTACTATCCTCTCGAGCTTTTGGCCGGCCACTATTTTTAGGCGCTCTCTGTGGGGTCCCTCGAAGCCGACTATGCTCTTCAGAGCGTCATCGATCATCATTTTAACCATGCTTCTGTATCTGTTCATTAATTCACCATGTTAGAATCTATTGGTTATGGAGTGCTTATAAAGTGAACATCATATACTTGGTGCTCAAGCTATATTTGGGTTTGATAGATCCGTAATACTTTTGGGCTCAAGAGCATTAGTTTCGGCCAACTCCCCCCATGTATATGGCGATACACTAAAGCTAGTATATAATCCAGAAGCTAACAATAAAGGTAGGATTATGGGTCTCAGAGTAATAAGCGTAAAGATGGAGGAGGAGCTTATAGAGCTTCTAGACAGCTACGCAAGGAAACTGAGGGTAAGCAGATCAGAGATAATCAGGAGCGCAGTAGAGGAACTCCTAAGCAGAAACCTAACAGAAGACAAGGAAAAAGACGAAGACATAGAATTCAAAGTGCTAAAAATTTATACCTGAGAAAAACATATAGAAATGGTAAGCCGCCGTAGCTCAGCAGGTTGGAGCGCCGGACTCATATGGGCAAACAAAACACCGAGTCGCTGAGAGATCCGGAGGTCCCGGGTTCAAATCCCGGCGGCGGCACATAAAATCCTTATAACCATACAAAACCAAATTATAGATAGAGGATCAAACAAGCCGCCGTAGCTCAGCAGGTAGACC
>JALXCO010000115.1 GCA_026990885.1 Desulfurococcales archaeon | reverse complement strand
GAGGAGTACCCTGATATAGCTGAGGAGGCTTTCGCGATCATGCATGATCTAAACATAATACCCGCAGCAACCTTTATCCTTGGTTTGCCTGGCGAGGTCGAGGATGACGTTATCAAGACTCTGGAGCTGCTGGATAGATTGAAGAATTATAGAAGCATTCTTGTCCCAATGATCTTTGTGCCTCTAGGGGCTCTAAAGGCTAAGTCAGCCGGCATAAAAGGGCTGAAGCTCACTAGATCGCATATAGAGGTTATGAAGAAGGCGCTGTGGCACTCGGTGTATTGGTCCGACAGGATACTGAAGGAGTTCTATCTGAAAGGCCCCAAGTATATGCCGCTAAGGCTTATGCTGAAGGCTTTGATAGCGTTTATCAAGTGGAAGGTTGGCCAGATCGAGAAGGAGATATCCAATCTCGAGGAGGTAACTTTAGCCATCACCGATCTTCAGGAGGCGCAGGTGAAGGCTGTGGCGCAGAGCTAGATTTTTTAATCTTTATCCTTACCTAAGCTACTTCTTACTTGGAGTATGCTACTATGGATCGTTTACTATATATATCTATATCGCAGGATAAGCCCGAGCTCGCTTTCCTAGAGATGGGAAAGATACTCGATGGATTATCGCTCGATAAATGTAGATTGATTCACTACAGCGTGGGTATAGCCTTATTCAAGTGTAGCTTAACCCCTGGCTATAGAGAGATCTTTAAGTATTTGAGGCTCGCATACATTAAGGAGCTGGGTCTTATAGACTCGTATATCGAGTCTAGAGATGGCGTTTCCGCGTCAGACATATATGGTTTTCTCGATTCCCTGACCAGTTCAGGAGGAAAGTTCAGGATTACTAGAATATTTATTGAGGGTGTCGAACTCTATATCGACTGGATCTATATAAGAAAAAGGTACAGCTCTATAGATTCGGAGAGGGAGGCTTCACTGATAGTTACTCCAAGGATTGTTGCTCTGGGATATCCTATAGCCAGAAGGGATAAGCTTCAATTCGACACCAGCTCCAGCATCTCGATTGATTTCAGGTCTCCTGGAAGCATGAATATGGTGGATCAGAATTTCATGATTAATCTTCTCTACCTACATATCGGTGGGGACCTCGGGTCGGGGAGTGGGTATAGAAGGGTTTTTCTAGATCCGTTTATGGGTACGGGGAAATTTATTTTGAGACCCTGTATAGATGGCTTCACAGTTGTTGGAAGCGATCTTGTAGAGCATAAATGCGTGTCTGCATATATGAAGCTACAGAAGTATGGATGTAGGAACCCAATTGTTGTCGTTTCAGACTCCACGCTTATGCCTTTTCGAGATGGCTCTATAGACTATATAGTTACCGATCTCCCGTACGGGAGGCAGTCAAGCATCAGGTATCATGATCGGAGGCTATTTATCGGTAGGATTCTAGAGGAGTTGCTTAGGGTTTTGAAAAGGGGCGGGTTAGCTATCATAGCGGTTTCACATAGCCAGTGGCTGGAGCTGGAGTCCGTTGAGTCCTACGGGTTTGAGTCTCTAGCCGTTGTGTCTCAGTATGTTCACTCATCGTTAATTAGGATATATAGTGTACTTAGAAAGAGGGTTTAGTGGTGGGCTTTAGTGGATCTTGATAGGGTTGCTGAGGGATACTACATAAGGCTTAGGGACGGAACCATATGGAGCGTTAAGGGCTGCTGCAGATGCGGCGAGGGTATTGTTGCTCTACCTAGGGTTGTTGGGGGTAGAAAGGTTAAGGGGTTTTCCGAAGCCCTTAGCGTGGCTAGAGAAAGGTATCCCGAGTATATTGTTAAACCCTCGTTCACGACATACGAGGTCCCCATAGTTCCTTTAAGCGATGCCTCCGAGATCTTGGAGCCCTCCACCGATATAAAGTGCTCACCTGATAAAGGGTCTGTGAAAACTATTTCTGTGGCGAGAGAATTTCTGGAGGTCCTCGACTCATATATATCCTCGTCTAGAGCTAGATTCTATATAACTGGTAGCCTGCTTTACTGTGTTGTTGATGGGGATTCGGATCTGGATCTGGTCGCCTATGATTCTGGCCCTGAGCATGTCGAGATAGTTATGAGGATGATTCAAGATCGTGTTCTGACCCATCTAGACTACTCGGATATAGATAGATCCGGGCTGGAGGGTTTGGACTCAAGATCATATATGTACCTAGCTTCAAGAAGCATTAATGAGGTGAAGTATAGGGGTCTTAAGGTTACCTTTAGGTTTGTTAGATGCGGGGACCCCGTGGTTGAAAGGGTTGTTTGTGGAGAGAAGACTAGGGAGATTCCTTTTGAGGGGTACATATCTATCCTTAATGATTCACTCGGGGTCTACACCCCTTCTATATATAGGGCTGTTGTTGTTGATTCAGAAACTAATGAGCATAGATTTCTATATATATACTCCCACAGAATCAGGTACGCATCGCTCACCACAGATATGACTCTTTACTGCTCAACATATAGAGAGGTTCTCGGCGATGGCTCTGAAACCATAAATCTTGATCGTGGATCCTGCACCCTCGTAGCATGGTGAAACGGTGAGCCGAGGAGATCACTCTGAACCCTGTTTCTTTCCACATTCTCTAGCTATGGATAGGAGGTAATACACCAGCTCATATGGGGATGACGCAAATATATAGGTTATGGGTTCATAGCCCCTGCCCCCTCTATGTATGACCGCCTTTATCCTTCCGCCCGATTTTATCACTTCGCTAGCAACCTGATCTATTATATCCTCCTCGGACAAAGATTTGTCGCCACGCACATCGGCGAACTCGATGTTCAGCTTCGATAGGGCCTCCTCAACGCATCTATCCACTTTTATGTTGGCCACCACCCTGTGGCTCCCTACACCTCCATCCCTACTTATCTTTAGGAGTATCGATGCTAGATGCCTGCTCGCCCCCCAAGCCGGCTTTGAGAAAGCTATAATTGTATCGCCCACCCTGGTTATCCTGCCTGGGAATGCGGCTATATCATTTAGTGTTTCGGGGTTTTCCTTTGAGTACGCTATATTCATGAGCACCTCTGGCACAAGGAGATGGATGTGGGGGTCCCGCGACAGCTTCTCATATGTGTCCCAGAGCTCTGCTAGGATTAGGTTTTCTTTCGACAGCATAAATAGGTCTTCGCACAGCCTGCAGTCACTCGGTATTCTAGCATCGTGCCTTCTGTGTAGGTCGCAGAGCTTTAGCTCTACAAGGAGCCTCTGCGAGAGTGAGAGGATGGTTTTCATTGCCTGGAAATGCTGGTTATCTATAAGCATCTGGGCAAGTGTGTTTAGCACCCCTTCTATCTCAGATCTATTGAGTCCAGACTCCATAAGCCTCCTATACATGTTGTCTACGCTGTATTTGCTGGATCTGAAATACATGTTTATTGTTGGCTGGGATATGCCTAGAATCTTAGATATCTGGAGCTGGGAATACCCCTTCTCCCTCAGCTTGTGGGCTAGAAGCACCCTTATTGGTGTTACAACGTATTTGTCGGCTATCTCGAATGGATGTATCATAAACATTACCTTATAACTTTATAAACTCAACGCCGCATTGCCCAAGCGTGACGGATGTAGATGTATATCTATGGAGAGCAGGCTTGAAGACCGGTGCAGCCTGGTCTAGGCTCATCACGGCATGTTCAGCTGCTGTGCTCATCATTTACGGCTATCAATCTATATTATTCTTGGAGAGGTAATAATATATGGCCCCGCTACCCCACGCCCTGGGAGCCCCATGCTATGATCCAGGGTCAGCTGGCGGGGCCACAGCTGTAGGTGTGTGTATCGCTGGATCTACAGCTCTTCTAGAGCTCTTATATCGCTGGGATCCAGTCTCCAGCCTAGTGAACCCTTAAACTCTATAACCCTCTCAACCTTCTCTGTTTTCGGTATAGCGGTTACCCTGGGTCTTGATATAAGGTAGTTTAGGGCGATCTGTACTGGAGTCTTTCCATATTTTCTGGATAGCTCGATCAGCTTCCTTACCCTTAGAACTCTCCCTTTCTCTATAGGTGTATATGCCTGTATGGTGATTTTATTCTCGATACATACGGGTAGGATCTCTCTTTCGGCGTATCTGTCTATAACGCTGTATTTAACTTGGTTAACAACTATCTTGTGTTTCTTGAGCGAGTCTAGAGCCTGCATAACCTGTGTTCTATCGAAGTTGCTTACCCCTATATACCTTGCGTATCCCCTCTCTGCCAGCATCTCTAGTATTGTGATCTGTCTACTGATCGGTATAGCCGTATTTGGCCAGTGTATAAGAACAAGATCCACATAGCTCGTATCCAGCCTTCTCAGACTATTCCTCATGGCTTTCTCAGCTATATACGGCTCCGTAAATTTATCGGGCATGAGCTTGGTTACTATGAACACGTTTCCCCTACCCACCTCTCTAGCTACCCTGCCAACAAGCTCCTCGGCCCTGCCGCTGTGGTACATTTCGGCTGTATCTATCAGATTTAATCCTTGGTTAACCGCTTCTATAAGGGCTTTCTCTGCCTGCCTATAGTCTCTTATATCCCACGTCCCCAAACCTATTGCCGGAACATACTCGCCTGTATCCCCTAGCTCCTTTAGGTCTGATTTATCTATCTGCAGCTCCATTAGCGGTAACCCATATATATTGGCTTCTTGATTTTAATGTGTTTCCTTTAAATTCTAGATATTGTTTAAATATTGATGATGCCTTATGGCCGCGGCTGTAATAGTGTTGGATAGGGGTGAGGCTGGATCTGAGGTCATCGATAGACTCCAAAGTGTGGGTGCTAGCTACCGTTTGGTTAATCTATATGGAGACACATTGATTGTGGCTTGGCCCGATGATCTGGTTAGGAAAACCTCGTTTCAGGGTTTAGGGGTTAGGGGGGTAGTGTATGGCGATAAGCCGTATGTTTTAGCTTCAAAGAAGCTTAGGGATAGGTCTCTGATTAGGATCGGGAAAGCGGTTATTGGGGATGGCTACATAACTGTTGTCGCGGGGCCATGCTCCGTTGAGAGCGAGGATCAGTATAGATCTGTTGGAGAGCATGTGGTCAAGCATGGAGCAAGCATTCTTAGAGGGGGTGCTTTCAAGCCTAGAACATCTCCATACAGCTTTAGGGGCCTGGGTATTGATGGCTTAAGAATTATCGGTAGGGTGAAAAGCGATCTTGGGGTCCCTGCAGTTACCGAGGTCCTCGATTCAGAGGGCTTGAGGCAGGCCAAAGAGTATGTTGATGGCATACAGATCGGTGCAAGAAACTCGCAGAATTTCAGCTTGCTGTCGGAGGTCGGCAGGTCAGGATTGCCTGTCATCTTGAAGCGTGGGTTTGGAAACACTGTGGATGAGTGGATCCTGTCTGCAGAATACGTTATGCTTGAGGGCAACGGCTCTGTTGTTCTTGTTGAACGTGGCATAAGATCTTTTGAGAAATCCACCAGGTTCACGCTGGATGTTGGTGGTATCGCTGTAGCTAAGAAGTCTACCCATCTGCCTGTTATAGTGGATCCTAGCCACCCTGCAGGGAAGAGAGATCTAGTCATCCCGCTGGCTTTGGCTGGTATAGCTGCAGGCGCTGATGGCGTTATTGTTGAGGTCCACAGTGATCCTGATAGAGCTTTGAGTGATGCTGCCCAGCAGCTGGATTTCGATCAATTTAAGGAGCTGATGCTGAAGATTAGGGCTCTAGCTGATGCCCTCGGCAAGAAGCTGTTTACTTTATAGATGATTCAAACATATGGCGCCGGGTGGTTAGTTTTTACTAGGAGGCTTCTAGCTGTTCTGGGTAGGGGTGTTAGAGATAGCTTATCCCCGGTCATGCATAACCACATGTTTAAGCTTTATGGGATGGACTACCTATATACATGGATCGATATACCGGAACGCGCACTCGACAGATTTATGGAGATCGCTAGGAAGGATATATATTACGGTTTAAACGTCACCATACCATATAAGGAGAGGATCGTTAGCTACATAGAGCATCTCGACAGCCACTCAAGCAGTATCGGAGCTGTGAACACTATACTCTTCACGGATCATGGGGCATACGGCTACAACACCGACTATGAAGCCATATTAAAGGCTGTTGGCGACAGGATCGATAGATGCGGAGACGCCATAGTGATAGGTGCTGGTGGAAGCGCTAAAGCCGCTGTTTACGCATTGAACCTTCTAAAGTGCGGGAGCGTGTATGTTGTTAACAGAACATTCAGTAGAGCTACTGAGCTATGTAGCGGTCGGCATGCTTTTAGCTGTGAGCCTGTTGATGTCGGCTCTCTTCGCTCACTCGCTGTTGGGGAGGTGTCGGCCATCGTGTCGGCTGTTCCGTCTCAGGCCATAGATGATTTGGGTCTTCTCAACGCTTCTGGGGGTATTTTGGATTTGTTTAAACCCGGTGTGGTTGTGGATCTTTCGTACAGGCCTCCATGCACAAAGATCGTTGTGGAATCAGCTAGAAGAGGGATAGAAACAGTTAATGGTCTGGAGATCCTATCTAGACAGGGTGCATATGCATGGAGGCACTGGTTTGGCCGCGATATTGATTGGGGAGAGATGTATAGCGTTATTCTCAGCGAATCAACCAATAGATACGGAGATAAATGCCTGGATATGGTGAAACCATCTATAGAGGTCCCCTGAATCATGCCCGGCAACACCTTTGGCCACATGTTTAGAGTAACCACGTTTGGCGAGAGCCACGGTAAGGCTATTGGCGTGGTTATAGATGGTGTTCCAGCAGGTTTAAGCATAAGTGAGCAAGATATCCAGCGGGAGCTGTCTCTAAGAAGACCTGGGAGGTATCTTGTTTCCACAAGGAGGGAGAGTGACGATGTAGAGATCCTGTCTGGAGTATTTA
>JALXCO010000114.1 GCA_026990885.1 Desulfurococcales archaeon | reverse complement strand
CATATCGTCACCCAGTTTGATCAGTGAGTATGTGGAAAAGACAGTGTCTCTTGGCGCGGATGGGATTGAGGCTAGGCTAGATTATTTAGATGGTGACCTGTATGATCCTGTCTTGTGGAGGGCTGTTTCTAGATATAAAGACCATATAATAGTCACGTTAAGGGATAAACGGTACGGTGGGTACAGATCATTTACCATGGATGAAGCAAGATATGTTTTCGAGATGTCGCTTAAGGATGGGTTTATACTTGATCTAGATCTGGATAATGCAAAGAGCATCCTTGAAGGAACCGGTGCTAAAGCAAATATTATTGTATCAATGCATACCTGGAGTATGGGCGAGACGCTAGATCTAGCTGGCAGAATTGGCGAGGTTATCGACTATATCTTAGGCTTTAAAAACAGGATACTCGGGTTTAAAGTGGGATTCTATATTGATAAGCTAGACAATAGGGTTCTGGAATCTATGACCCTAGCACTCTATAAGATTAGGAATAGTGGCCTCATACCTGTTATAGTCCCCATGGGGCCAGAGACACCTACGCTGAGACTAATATACTATCTGCTAGGTTCAAAAATACTATATACCTCAATGCCGAATAAACAGCTAGCCCCTGGACAGCCAGAGATCACGTACATAGTGAAGACGCTGAAAAGCCTAAAATCCCGGTAATCTCTATTATAAATATGGCGGGGGTGCCCGAGCGGGTCAAAGGGGGCGGACTCAAGATCCGCTGGCGTAGGCCTGCGTGGGTTCAAATCCCACCCCCCGCACATGTTTTGAGCCATATTGAATCAGCGCGTGTAGCGGCTAATCCATGCGGTGTTCCCGATCCATAGCTCATAGCTGTAGCACATCGGCAAACCACGTCTATATATAATCTATATTCTTCCGCCACTTTTGAATATATAGGTCAGCCTGAGGAAAATTCTATGTTTATTTTCCTTAGCTTTAGATAAGAGACCAGAAATACAGCTATAGATAGTGAGATGGTGGCTATCATGTATATGTTTAAGCTATACAGCATGGTGTGGATAAGGATCATAATATAGCTTGGAATCAAAATAGGTAGGGCCTTGAATAAGTATCTTTTGATAGACACAGATACAGTTACTGTGAGAGATAGGGTTGCCCCAAACATCAAGATGTCTATTAAGCTCTCTATATATATGGATATATAGACGATATAGGATATGATCGACATAGCTATAACTAGGGCTAGGAGTGGTATAATAGATCTATAGATACTAGATCTAATATTGAATAAAGCATCCATATACAACATAAATCTCCTCACACTAAGATAGATAGATTCAAAGTTGGGATGCATCTCTATATTAAGTAGCTTGCCTTCACTGTTTTCAGTAGAACCCAAATCGTTTTCCGCTTCCCTACATAATTCATAAGCCTTGTTCAATGTTTCAGACGCCTTATTCAGTATATCCCTATATGCCGGGGACATGTACCTGAAATACTCGCAGATCTCTCTTACTTTACTCAGCTCTATATTTATGTATTTTATACAGCCCCTAGAAACCATATAGTTGATCCTTACCGATAAATCCTCGCATACACCACTAGCGGAATTACTATTATCCAGATCTAACCACCCACATTCCTGACTATCTGGACCAATTTTCTCATTCTCGCAACTGGATCAGGGCTCCTGGTTATCCAGCCACCTACTATTAGTATATCTGGGCTTAGACCGATTAATTTTTTTACTGCCTGATCATTAAGCCCGCCGGCAACAGCAACTCTAAATCCTTTCTTCTTAATATAGATTAATTCATTCTCAAGATCCTCGGCAGAGATGCCTCGAGCTCTCTGAACATCGATCCCAACATGCAGAATAAAAACATCTGGGGACAGCCTAGATAATCTATCAACCTCGCTCAAGATATCTCCGATATTAATTAAATCTATCCATACCGAGATATCGCCGTCCCTCCCAGCCT
>JALXCO010000113.1 GCA_026990885.1 Desulfurococcales archaeon | reverse complement strand
AGTAGCACCAATAGATCCTGTGAAAGCCGACTTTGAATACTCGGAGAAGCTATCGCCATTCGCGGACAGGGTGTTTAGGTTCAGATCTAGATATAGGATACCAAGCCTAAAGCTGTTTGGCCACACGATAAAGCTTGCGGAGGGCTCTAAAGCGGATCTAGAGGGTCCGGTAGCTGTCTATCTAGCTTTAAAGGGTCTGGGAGATATTTTAGGTGATAGGAGATGAAGCTAGGAAAAATCATTGAGGATGAGCTACTGAGCAGAGAGCTTAGGACCCTAGATATAGCGTCCCTAATGGAGGAGGCTGAGCATGTTGGAAGGGTTTTGAGCTGGTGCATTAGGAGGGGGACCCCCGAGATCTGTAGAAGCTATCTCGAGATCTCTAGAAGCGCTGGGGAGCACCTGGCTAGAATACGTATAGTTAAAGCCCTCGAGTCTGGATCGGGTGTGGAGGGATCTATAGATTCAAACATACTTAAAGCTATACTGAGGGCATCCAAATCGATGTTCTCCTACCTGAATGGGAGACCTATAGACCCATTCGGCAAGATACCAGTAAAGGCTCTAGGAAGCATCGAGAAGGGCAGGCTGAAGCTGAAGAAAAACCACTACTATATGCTACAACTGGATGAAGCCATCCTACTAGAGATGGCTGGACTGGTCGAGATACTCAGCCTAGATATATGACTCTCTAGATCCCCCTAGCAGACACCATACTGCCTACAGCATATATCGCCACATATTATTAAATATTCACAACATTCCCAAACACCATTATTGCAGCAGGATCTATATGAATCTAGATTAGCGCAGTCGCAAGAAGATCCGCCCTCACCAGAGTCTCTGCATCCAGGATCGCATTCATCGCTGGAAGGATTAGCCGGAGAATCTGGTTTCTTGGATGCAAACACCCTTATTATCGATGATATATTTGTTGCTAGTGTTAGAAGCGCTATTCCTCCAGTGAGGATTGCTTTTATTGCGGATCTTCACCCCCGTTTTATGGGGACCACCTATATATATTTTATGGGGACCACCCAATGTATAGATCTTTAGGTAAGGTGAGGCGGAGAACCCTCATTGTATTTGTGGTTTTTTCGATCGTGTTCTATCTGCTTGGGTTAGTTTCCGGAGTATACCTCACAGTAATATCGAGCGCACCCTCAAGTTTTGTTTCGAGCTATATATACTTTGAGAGGTCCCCTCCCCAGGTAGTGATCAATGGCGTATGGATAGAGCCTGGAGTAGTTGAGGATCAGCACGGCTTCTATGTATTGGCTAACGTCAGCAATATAGGCAATCAAGTCGTTGACGCCGTTGTTGTCATGAGAGACGATCTTACGAAAGAGGTTAGAGGTAACGTCACGAGAAACCTGGAGCCCGGCGAGTACAGGGTTGTGGAGCTTGGATTCATACCATTTGACAAGATAGAGTTTGAGCTAGATATAGTGAACGCCACAGCACTCACCGTTAAGCCTAGCGAGCTGACTGTATATGCCTATCCAGCAGGCTTTATAGGGTATCTCTCCACATATTTCATGATTAATTCTATCGACATCGATATTGATGTCGTTAGCGAGGTATCGATCTCTCTGAGACCTCTAGTTGTAGAGCCGGAGCTATGCAGGTTTGCCTCGGTTATCGTTAGGTTTAATAGCGATGTAGTGATGGGTCAGGGAGATATAATAGTAGGTGTAGGTCTAGTTAATGATAGAGGGATCCTGGCGATGAGAAGCTTTACTGTGTCCAGAGATGCTGTTGAGGATGGATTCTTTATTGCGGATCTCTCTATAGATGAACCCGTCAGATGTGGCGATCCCATATCTGTTTTGGTGTTTATCTCCGGTATAAGTATCTAGATCTACTCGTACTCCCTCCACACCTTCCCGCATTTCGTGCATCTATAGAACCTTGTGGGTGGCTCGTCGGCTCTCCTGGTCTGCATGATCCAGTACTCAGCCTCGTTCCAGCCG
>JALXCO010000112.1 GCA_026990885.1 Desulfurococcales archaeon | reverse complement strand
TCGGTTCGGGGAGTGTTATGGGTTTGAACCGCGATACTCTGGATGTGAGGGAGCCGTTCAGGTATGTAACAGACAAGATTCTTGAGGCTATATTATCCGGCGTCCAGATCGAGGAGCCCCAACATATAAAGGTGGAGGAGCCTCCTAAGCCTGAGCTTGGCGATCTAGCGATCCCCCTATTCAGGCTGGCTAAGGCTAAGAAGGTGGGTCTCGAAGATCTATATAGGGAGTTCAAGCCCATCCTCGAGTCGATAGAGGAGGTTGAGTCTGTAAAGCTCATGGGCGGATATATAGATATATGGCTGAGGCCCTCGAAGTTGTCGAGGATCGTTTTTGAATCCCTCAGAAGCTCGGGGGAGGAGTACGGGATCGTTAAGGTCATGGCGCCAAAAAGATACGTTGTAGAGTATGTTTCAGCGAACCCTGTGCACCCGCTACACATAGGTTCGGGCAGGAACGCCGCTCTTGGAAAGGCTCTGGAGTCCATGCTGAGGCTTCGGGGGCATATTGTGGAGTCTAGGTTCTATATAAATGATCTTGGAAGACAGGTAGCTATAATGGTTTTGGGCTACAGGCTTCTTGGGGGTCCCCAGCCTCCAGCTGGCGTTAAGGAGGATCACTGGATCGGGTATATATACGCGGCAACAAACGTGATTATAGAGATTCTAAAGCTGAAAAAGGAGATCGAGAAGTCGAGGGGGGACCCCGATAGATACAGGGAGCTTGTATCCAGGCTAGACGATCTAATGTCGGACGCCGCCAGATTGAGGGAAAGGTACCCCGAATACTTCGATAGGCTATCGAGCGAGTTAAGCGGTATAGAGGATATCGAGTCCGTGATCTCGGAACTAATGATCGGCTACGAAAAGAAGTCGAATCCCGAGACGGTGGAGCTGTTCAGGAAGGCTGTGGATCTCTGTATCGAGGGGTTCAAAAAGACGCTGAGCCAGCTAGAGATCGAGTTCGATAAATGGGACTACGAGAGCGAGATAGCCTGGAGCGGTGATGTTGAACAGATCCTGTCAATGGCCATGAAATCCCCGTATATAGTCTATAAGCAGGGGGTCCCCGCCCTATCATTCAGCGAGATACTTAAAAGCAGGGAGGTGAGGGAGAGGCTGAAGCTACCTAAAACACTGGAGATCCCGCCTCTAGTGCTGATGAGGAGCGATATGACTACGCTGTATACAGTTAGAGATATAGCGTACTCAATAAAGAAGTTCAGGGAGTTCAACGCGGACTACGTGATCAACGTTATAGCCGCTGAGCAGAGGCTGGCGCAGGCGCAGCTGAGGCTAGCGCTGTATATGCTTGGGTTCAGGAAGGAGGCCGAGAACCTGATACACTACAGCTACGAGATGGTTAATCTACCGGGCATCAAGATGTCTGGTAGAAGGGGCAGGTATGTAACTCTAGATGAGGTTCTGGAGTCTGCTGTGGAGCGTGTTAGGGATATTGTTAGGAGGAGGTCCCCGAACGAGGGGGTTGATGAGGGTGTGGTTCGCCACATAGCTGTCTCGGCTGTGAAGTATGCGCTTGCCTCTATAGACCCGAACAAGCAGTTGGTGTTTAAGCTTGAGGAGGCTCTAGATCTGGAGAGGAACTCGGC
Source organism: Desulfurococcales archaeon (assembly GCA_026990885.1). Taxonomy (GTDB): domain Archaea; phylum Thermoproteota; class Thermoprotei_A; order Sulfolobales; family AG1; genus WANO01. The sequence continues at coordinate 367 of JALXCO010000112.1, read as the reverse complement.
GCCCTACCTGCTGTATACATATGCACGTGCAAACAGCTTGCTGGAGAAGGCGGGACCTCTACCCAGCCTGGATGAGGTGGACTACAGCGCGGCCGATAATCACGCTAAAAGAAGGGAGCTTCTGTTGATGATCTCTAAGTCCCCCACGGTATTTTCTGAGGCTATAGATAGGCTTTCTCCGGAGGATATAGCGTCCCACATACTTGTTCTCGCTGACCTGTTCAACTCATGGTACCAGGTGGATCCGGTTATAAGGGAGCAGGACCCGGGTGTTAAGGGCTTCAAACAGTACCTGGTTTATGGTGTGAGGAGCGTTATTGGTAATGGGCTTAGGGCTCTTGGGATCAGGCCTTTATCAAGGATCTAG
>JALXCO010000111.1 GCA_026990885.1 Desulfurococcales archaeon | reverse complement strand
CTATCTAGCCTAACTATACTTTCCGATATATCTGGAATAGATCTTATCAGTCTCTCCAGCTGCGTGGTTAAATACCTGTACTGGAGATCAAGCTCCCTAATCTGAACAGCTATCCATGAAATAGTGGTTGTTTCATTAACCAGCCTGCTGTATTCCGCATCGGCAGATAGTATCAGCTCGTTGATACCTCTAATAAGCTCGTTTAGGGATTTGAGGGATTCAACGGTTCTGGATAACCCATCGATGGCTTCTATACTGGCGTTATATAGTGCTGTAGATATGTTTGATACGTTATGGATCATGCTCTCCAGGCTTGAATTGATCGAGCTAAAAATATCTGAAACTATATAGGGGTAGCCATCTATCTCCTCGGCGTATCTACCTATTACGGAGCTTTCTATATCCCTGAAAAGATCTATGAGCCTGAGATTGGTCTCTAGATCGCCTATGTCGACGCCATCAATAAAGATTATCTCCTTCTCAGAATCGCCACCAGCTATCTCTCTTCGTATCTCGAGAGCCCTTATACTCTCCATGTCTTTGGGTAGCATAGACTCCTCGTTATAGATTACTGCTTCCTCGATCCTAAAAAAGATCGGGAGAAGCAGGATCATCATGATAATCCAGAAGCCTATAGCCGCTAGCGGCCTTCTAGCTATGATCCCTATCAATATATCTTTCACCGATATATCGGTTATCAATATATTTTTATATGTATGGGGAATTAAATTTATTCGAGAAACACAGATTGGGGGCGGGTGTAGATAATGAATATAGCTAGAGAGATCAACTCGACAGAGCTGTCCAGCCTAGTTGTTGAGCTCGAGCCAAAGATCAGGATAACCTATCTGGTTCTGCTCTCACTCCTCATGGGTGATGCTCATGGATACGAGATAATGAAGAGAATAAGATCTATGGCTCCAGGCAACGTAAAGGCGGGTGCAGGATCAATATACCCAATACTTAAAAAGCTAGAGTCCATGGGTCTGGTTGAGAGAAAGATGGAGCAGAGAGGGAAAGTACCGCTCATAATATACTCACTGAGCGACAGGGGCCTAAAATTCATCATTGATCTTGTAGATAAAAATATAGAGCACCTAACCAGGGTTTTTAGGGCCCACATAGATATACTTCACAAGATAAAGTACAGCGACATAGACCCAGAGCTGAAGCAGGTAGCAAAAAAACATGTTCCTGAACTCAAAAACAAGCTTAAGAGCCTTAGAGACGCCATTGAGGAGCTGCTCAGAGAGCTCTAGGATATATTTCTGGCCCGCTCACCTAAAATAGATCCCATCAACACTCTTAACGATAGTGCCCTTATAGAGAAAATCGATCTGCCTTAAAGCAGCTAGATAATCGAACTCGTTTAAAGCGGATATCCCATCCATCGGGACAACTATGTTGAACCATCTCAATGCAGCGCTCCCAGCTGTGTGGAGAACGCATATGTTGGCTACCGTTCCAGTTATAACCAGTGTGTTCCTCTTCAGCACGTGAGACAGTATATGTTCCAGGGAGGTGCCGTAGAATCCGTCATACCTGAGTTTCCTAATAACTATATCCCCCTCCCTGGGCTTGAGCTCCTCAACGATCTCTGAACCCCACGTATTCTCTACCGCGTGCTCTCCCCAGATCCTGAATTCGGGGTCCTCTCTCTGATGCCAGTCCTGGGTGTATATAACAGGGACCCCACTCCCCCTAGCCTTATCAATTAGCCTCTTAATGGCTGGAATGGTGTCTGGGGCTGAGGGGACAAAGAGCTTGCCGTCTCTATGGGCGAAATCGTTCTGCATATCAACAACTATAACCGCGCTATCTCTTGAGCTCACCTCTATCCTCTCACGGATCGATATGTCGGGGACCTCAACAGTTTTTCTTAACTCTACCAATCGCCCCCCTAAAATAGATTGTGTTCAGAATAGATAAATCATTTAACGCCTCAACCCGATGGATCCTGGGGCTTTTTATATATAGCCAGCACCACCAGTAATCTATATGTGGAGAGGAGATGGCGCTTAGATGGGTTCCTGAATGGGTAAGGAAAACGATACATCTGGAGGGTAGAGCTATAGACGTGTGCCATGACAGATCAACAGGACTGATCTCATGCCCGCTGTGCACACCCGTAAACGAGCTGTGCCCAAGCACGGATAAACCCTTGGTGGGTGTTGTACCTAAGAAGGCGACATACTTCTTCACTGTAGAGGATCTTGGGTACCATTTAAGGGAGCATCAGAGGGGTAGGGGTGGATGGGATAGAAAGATAAGGTATGAGGAAGAGGAGGAGCTGGAGGAGCAGGAGGAATTCGAGTAGCCATATCGAAGCTAATTATCTGCCACATCTATCTTTATCTCGGGTTGGGGGCTTGATCAGGATAGATCACGCATCCGTAATATTTGTATTTTCGATAGTGCTGATACTATCCGTCACAGTACTGCCTATAATATATACAGCATACATGGGCTCCATAGGCGAATACGGAGACCTGAGCCAGGCGTTCAGCACCGACGTTATGCTCTCAGTGCTCCTAACCATATACTCGTCGGGGATTGCTTCAGCCATAGCGATCATGCTTAGTTTTCCTGCAGCATACTATCTATCTAGATACAGATCTAGAATCCTGAGGTTCGTGGATGCGCTCCTCGATCTACCGGCAACGGTGCCCCACCCGCTGGTTGGTATAGCTCTCCTCATATTTCTAGGTTCCCAGGGACCCCTGGCACAGTACATCAATATCTTTGGCCTCGACGGATTCGCATACACCATCTATGCACTGGTGCTGGCCCAGCTAGTGGTGTCTCAACCAATAGCTTTGAGGTCCCTTGTGGGTGCGTTCAACAATCTAGATGCGGAACCCGAAATCGCGGCACTCACGTTCGGTGTGAGTAGGCTGAAGGTGTTTATATTTATCGCCGTACCCAGGGTGTTTAGGGATGCGCTGAACTCCTATGCAACTACATTTGCTAGAGCGGTAAGCGAGTTCGGATCTATCTCGATAATAGCCTACTATGTGGTGAATCCACCATTCATAAACGTTAAGCCGGCACCCGTCCTGATCTGGGACCTATTCGAGACAGGCGGGCTAGCTAGGGCTCTACCCGCAACATTCACTCTTATACTCTTGAGCATCTTTATACTGGTAGCTATAAAGCTAACTGAAAGAAGGGGGGCGTGAGCTGAAGAATAATAGTTCCCAAATAAATATTATTTCCTGAGGTGCAGGCCGATACCCCTCAAACAGATACATATGGTTATCCTGGTCGCTCTAGCCGTGGGGAGCATATTAGCTATGTTTATTTTACTCACACCCTCACCAGCGAGACTTGAGCACGGAATATATGTGTGGACAGGGAGCCAGTTCACGAAAATAGACACTGACCCCGGCAAGCCATACGTGCCGAAGGAGGACGGCTACTATGTGTACTACTTCCACAACAACGACTGCCCCCACTGCCAGAGGTTCTATCCAAAGTGGGTTCAGTACCTATCCCAGAACTCGCATAGCTTCAAGGACGTTAAATTTGTAGAGGTTGTGTGTGACTGGTTCACGGATAGATGTAATGATCCGTCAGCAAAGAAGACCTTCGAATACTTTCAAGTAACCTCATCCCCCGCGGTACTGATTATAGAGGTGAGAGACGGTCAGGTGCAGATAGTTAGCGATGTGATACAGGACTACCAGAACCTGGTCAGGATGGGCTACATCAAATTTACTGGAGAGATCGAGGCTGATGTCGTGGGATCAATTATAAGCAACAGGATCTCGGAGCACATCAAGCAAAAAACCGGCTAGTATAAGACCAGAATAAAAAATCTAGATTGTTTTATTTACCGCGAAACGCCTACCCCCTACCTCACCGATGATCTCTACCTTAACTATGGAGTCTGTCGGTGTGAAATCTATAAAAACGCTCTCGCCAGGCTTCACCTCCCTGTTAATATCGTAGTACTCCTTACCCGTCTTACTAGCGTAGGATGTGCTCGAGTGTATTATACCCATCCCCCTCTTAGTCGCCACTGTGTAGCGGTAGTATATAACCACCCTCTTAAGAGCCACATCAACCCTATCCCTATTATGGATAACCACCCCTCTAGACCTCTTTTCAAGCTCCAGCACTGGTTCATTAGACAAACCACTGCACCATATATAATACTTCTAGCCAGGAGATAACTATATAAGTGCTCACCATCTATACCCAAATACCCATGGGTATCCTGAACCGTGATCTATAGGTAAAAACGCACCCAGCATCGCTGATCGTCCTCACAGCCTCATGTATGTGTCGCGCATAAGTATAGCGTCCTCCTCGATGTTTGGGGATTCAGATATAAGTATCCCCTTAACCCTGAAGTCCTTCAGCGCCTTCAACACAGCCTCATAGTTTAGATCCGACTCCCTGAGATTCAGATGCTTAATCTCCCCTCTACTACCGTACTCTATACCCGAGACATGTATATGCATCTGATCTAGGGCAACCCTACCTAGGCGAGCCTCTAGAACCTCTAGAACTCCAGCAAAGTCTTGATAAGTGTTTATCTTGCCTATAGATCTTGCATGGAGATGGGCGAAATCGATCGCTGGCAAAACACCCTCAAGCTCCTCTGAAAGCTTAATGACCTCCTGAAGATCACCGAACTCCGCTAAGCCCCCCATCGTTTCAGGCCTGATCCATATCTCGATCCCCTCATCAGCAATTGTTTTAACAACCCCCTTCAAGGCATCCCTAATTCTATTATACGCCTTATAGGGTGTAGAACTACCATAGTAACCCGCATGGAAAACAACAGAGAACGCTCCAGCACGGTAGCCAACCCTTGCCGACTGGATAAGCCTCTCGGCACTCGCCTTAACCTTCTCTCTATCTGAGGAGTTGAAGTTGATGTAGTAGGGTGCATGAACACTAAGAAGTATACCCAGCTCCGCGGCCACGCTCCTCACCTGGTCAGCCATGGAGAAGCCCATCTTAACGCCTCTAACGAACTCAAGCTCCATCCCGTCTAGCCCTAGACTCTTAACGGTTTTAAGCCCATCTATCGAGTTTTTCTTGGGCGACGATATAGGTATGCCGGCCGTACCGAAATGCAGCTTATCTATCTTGATCAAGTAAACCACCTAGAGACCTCTACTCTGGCGCTCCTGAATTTAATCTTATCATAATACATGTATATATAAAGATTTAGAGCATTACACCGGGATAATATATACTATGCGCAGATGGAGGCAAGCCCAGCATATCGCCTAGCAGACCATATATAGCTACGTGGAAAATAAATAATTGCTACACGCAGAGCTTGTGGTGCAGGTGTTTTGAGTATGTAAAGATCTAGATAACCTTTATTCTTGGGCTCTCCTCGCCGAAGTCGATCTCCATGTACTCCATACAGCTTCTGGGGAAGCCCAGAACAATGCTTACGTTAGAAAGTCTTTTATCGCTGTCCTTCTGGAACTTGATCCAGATCTCCTGAACAAACATGTATGTCCCCTCAAAGCTCTTGCTCTTGGTTACGGAATATGTCGAGTAGGGGATATCGTTAAAGACCACCTCAAAGATCTTTAATGCTTCATCCACCTGAATGCATGTGGCCTTTTTAAACCTGGAGATGCTGTTGATATAGTTCCTTATTTTTATAGCCCTCGACACTATATCGATGGTATTTATCCTGTAGACAGTTCTGCTGGAGGACATGCTCTCAGTACTAATGCTTCAAAGGAAACACGGGATAAAAATATTACCCTTAAACAGACCGATAGATAGACCGCATCAACGCCTCCATCTCTTGATGAATTCACCAACAAGGATAGGCTCCTCCTTAACAACCCATTTCCTGGCTCTAGCCTCCCTCAGCTTCCATGTCACATCGATCCATGAAGCCAGGTCGGCAACCTCATATATAACCATGAACTCGTGATCGCTAACCCCGAAACTATATGTCGTATACGATCTGATAACCGAGGGATCGCTCAGCTCCCTAGCCATCTTTATGTGCTCACCCATAATCTCTCTGCGCTCACCATACGGGAGAAGATACCACTCTGGATGCTTCTTCATGGGGTAGGCCACAAGGTATCTTAGGGGCTCCATATCGAGGTAGATGGACATATGCTCGGATCGTGAACCCCCTGAATCCTGGGACACATAGGGTGACTGTCTATATATGGATAGAGACGAGAACGCCGGGAATACATATCCCCTATACTCCTCAAAAACCCTATACTTGAAGGAGGCGAATAGCGATGGGTCGGTAGCCACTACCCAGTATATCATGTCAGCGTTATCCAAAATAGATCTATAGGATCTAACCTCGACCGCGTCAGAGGAAAACTTGGCTATGTAGTCATCAACGTTTCTGTTGATTGATGATCTCTGATCACGATCCAAACCCCACCAGCCAGGCGAGAAATGCACGGCAAATATATAGATATATAGCTGGCCACCCATAGACACACCAAAATATATTAACCAAAGGATTGATATAAGGTAGAGCGTACCGAAAAACTAAATAAACAAGCCAGCCAAACAGGCAACCACGCCCAGAGAGGAGAAAACACAACGAATCACCTTAATAAAACTCGAAAACTAAAGTTATCTGTAGATGTTTCGAAACCACCATAGCACGTAAGTGGTGCTGGATGAAGATCGCTATATCGGCAAGCGGGGGTGGGCACACAGGCTACGCGGTGGCTCTAGCCCAGCACCTCTATGGCAAGGTAAATATAGAGTTTATAGCGCCAACAAACGATCAATGGACAGAGAGCAGGGTAAAGAAATTTGGTAAGGTTATCCACGTAAAGAAGCTGCGCCAGCCAAACGAAACAATACTTAAGTTCATCCTAGGCCTCCCCAAGGTTCTGATAGACAGCATTAAGAGCGCCAGCTCTGAGTGGAGATACTTCG
>JALXCO010000110.1 GCA_026990885.1 Desulfurococcales archaeon | reverse complement strand
CCAGCGTTCCTATAACCACGGCGGTGTTCCTCTCTCCAGGGTACTTCACGGACTATGCGTGGGTAAGGATCAATGATCCAGCGCTAGCCATAAAGGTGCTTGCCGACGGGAGAACGATAGGGCATCAAGCCCAGTCGAGGGAGCTTATAGGTAAGGTCCGATATGTTCCACGCTACTCGGAATTCACCATCGGCGTGAAAGACAGCGATCACTTGATGAGGCTGTATAGATACATGCTTAAGAGAATAGAGAGGGGCGACCCTATAGAGGTGTACCAGCTCAACACCACAGGGAGGATAGTGGCTAAGTACGAGTGGGTAGAGGTGGAGATAGACGGCACCAGACTCCAGGTTCCTAGACCAGTAACCGAGGTCAGGGATGGAGAGGTAAAGATTGTTGGGGGGACAAGACCCACGATAGAGGAGACAGAGCTGTTCCTCCTGCAGGCGTCTAGGGGAGCTGTTAAATGGGGTCCCCACCCGGTGTGGGGTGATAGGGTCTCGATCCCTGTGGAGGTCCCCGGGATAAGGCAGGAGAGGCTTAGAGAGCTTTACCCAACAACATATCTATCGATGGAGGAGTTCAAGGCCCTCCTGAAGGCCCAGGTTGAGGAGAGCAAGATCTGGATAAAAAAGAACGGTTTAGAGCTTCCAGATGAGATAGTCAACTCCATGGACTTCGAGTACTAGACACCCTTTTCCTCCACATCAACCATCTTGAATAGATAATATGTCTGGAACCCCCAGAATATAAGTAAAAGAATCATTAGCCCTGTTACCGTGGCCACGTTGAGCATGTCTATGATTGCGAAGGTTAATCCATATATCGCCACCATTATTATGGTGGTTACGATGATACCTATATAGTATCTCATCAGCAGGGACATTGCTGAACCACCCAAGAGAGATTTATAGTATAGGCCCTATTATAGGTTACCCAGTAACCGAACTCCTAATAGGCTTGACGAAGTCCGCAGGCATGTTTACGGTCATTGGGAACTGGGATTCGGCTATAGATACCGTAACCTCCTGCTTGTTTCTGTCTATATGCTCTATAGTGCCCCTCAAACCCTTGAACGGCCCAGAAACTATCTCTACAAGCATCTTCTCTTTAAGCTCCTCGATTATAGGCTTCGGCTTTATGAGCTTCTCAAGATCCTTCAGGCTCACAGCCCCCGCAGCCCTGCCTTTAACGTGCTTTATATCCTTAACAGCTCTATAAGCTGTATGGAGATTGGGGACCTCAAGGATTATGTAGCCCTTGAAGCCCGGTGGAACAACTATAGCTTTAACATCTAGATCCCCCCTATCCCCCTCGAAAACAGCCTTCTCAGAGAGCTCCTCAGGAATACCGCTTGATGACCCAGAACCCTCCTGCTGAGGCCTCCTCTTGCTACTCTCAACAAACACGTGAACCATTAGGGCTACATTTATCTCCTGCCCCCCTGTGGTTCTTATAGCAAACAGCTGTGTCCTGATCTTCTTTCCAGCATCAGGCATGGTGTGTGGAGCACCTCTATCTAGCTATATTCAGGACCAGAACAGTAATCGAGTTGATCGTGAAGGCTATAGCCCCAACCAGAAAGAACCCCAGCAGTATAACCTTGAGGAAAAGCTTGTACTCATCGTTATCGGGTCTCCTAACGAGCTCGAGTATCTTTCTCCAGGACTCGATGAGGTTGCTTAAGCTCGCCATTACTGCCTGCCCATAATATTTTTTATTTATAAATAAATATAAGCTACAGGCAGATCTAAAATAGGATTTATAGATCAAAAAATTGTTTGTGGTATTTCTTAATGCCTTCTCCTGTATTGTGTGTATGCAACATACCCAGCTAGCGCTAGTGCTGCTAGAGCTGCTGCAGCTGCGGCTATCGTCGTTGTTAAGCTATCCTCCTCGAAACCTGTTGGGTCTGGAACCTCTAGGGATCCTCCAACAAGTGCTGGCGGTGCTGGCGGTGATGATCCCCCTAGGATTACTGGT
>JALXCO010000109.1 GCA_026990885.1 Desulfurococcales archaeon | reverse complement strand
AGCACCGATCCGCTATCTATTCTTGAGGAGCTAGCCAGGTCTAGAGGCTGGATCTCTAGGGGGAGCGGCGAGCCCCTTATACGTGAGGCCTCCCTGAAGGTTATTAGGGACTATCTCGAGGGCAGGCTCAACTTCTATACGCAGCCATCCAACTGGAGGGGTTATCTGGTTAGATCCCTGTGATATAGCGCGGTAATAACGTTATATTGGGGTATCTCAAATCTGTTAGTGGGGTATATATCTATGGTTAGGATTAGGTGGCACGGGCATGCATGCTTCGAGATTATTGATGGTGACAGCAACCTGATCATCGATCCACACGACGGATCCTCCATAGGGCTTAGAAAGCCCAGCTCAAAAAGCAGGTTTGTCCTCCTCACCCACGAGCACTTCGACCACAACGCATACCCCATAGTCCTCGAAAGCGGTGGAAGAGTCGAGTCTATGAAGACCGGGGACTTCGAGCTTGGCCCCTTCAAGATCAGGGGAGTGTCTACATTCCACGACAAGGAGGGCGGTAGGAGGAGGGGTAGAAATGTTGTCTATAGGATCACTACTCCGAGCGGGGTAACGGTATTCCATTCCGGTGACTTGGGGCATGTTCTGGATCAGGATCAGGTAGCCAAGCTTAAGCCTGTTGATGTTGCTCTCCTTCCTGTTGGGGGGACCTTCACTATAGATCATGAGGAGGCCTTCAGGGTTTTCGAGGATCTGGAGGGGAGGATATTTATCCCTATGCACTACTGGATCACTGGGGTGAACCTGCCTCTAAACACCATAGACAACACTATTAAATACGCAAGCTCCAAGGGGTATAGGGTTGTGGAGGTTAATTCAAGCTATCTAGATATAGATCCTGGTGAGCTCGAGAAGTATAGGAGAACCCTGGTGGTATTGAAGAAGTATGGATGAGACCCTATGCCCATCAGGAAGAGGGAGATTGCTGCATACATGATACTGTCTAGCTTGGGGGACGAAAATATAGATCTCCGTAGAGCGCTGGATCTCCTAGAGATATTCTATAAGAGGAGGACAGCCCGAAAGATACTCAAAATGCTTCACTCAGCAGGCTTTCTAGAGATCAGCGGTGGACACGTTAAGATCAACAGCTGCAGCGATGCTTTCAGAAGGTATATCTCGGGATACATTAAAGCTAGAGCTATCAGGAGGCTGAAATCCTACAATATAGGTGAGGTCATAGACTCGGGGACCACGGTAAGGGTTGTGTGCAGCGATCCGGAGCATGAGCTATGTAAAAAAAGAGAGATCTTGTTGGATGGTTTGGTTAGGATAGAGTTTACATCTCCTCAAAGAACTCGATAGTTATTTTAGCCTTAACCCTGGTGCTCGACACTGGTGGTGGTGTGGATCCTAGATCTACGGCGAAAACAACCTTGTTACCCATCGAGTCGGTGAATCTGACCTCGGCAATATATGTTTTCCCGGGCCCCCTAGAGATGTTTCTCAGCACGGCATCGTATATTCTCGAGAGAGCCATCTGGAACGCTACGGGGCTTGAGAGGTCCTCTGGAGAGATCCTTATATCCTTGAGAAACGTCATAACCTCGCCTATCTTCGCCTCACCTATAAATGTGTATTTGTAGCCTTCCTCGGAGCCCTCGCTGTTTCTCTCGTCTCTGGCTTCGCCCATAATCCATAACCTTTTAGAAGTATCCTTATATAATATATTTGTTATTTGGAGATTATTAATATGGATGAGCTCAAAGATCTTCTCGAGGGACTGAACGAGGAGGAGAGAAAAGTCATGCAGTACTTCATAAAGAACCTTTCTGTAGGCGAGATCCTCGCGGTTAAAGAGCTTAGGCTCCTCTACAACATCGATAGACCCGAGAAGATTCTCGACTCGCTAATAATCAAGGGGCTGCTGGAGAAAGCCCCCGGATGCTTCAACCTCTCAAAGAGGGTTAGAGAGATCCTTAAGAGAACCAGCAAGAAACAGACAACGCTCGCATAGATCCCTACC
>JALXCO010000108.1 GCA_026990885.1 Desulfurococcales archaeon | reverse complement strand
CGGTGTCTGTAACCCTGTCGATCGCTATGTGTGTTCTTGAGGACACAACAATATCCTTCACACCCACGGGGAGCGCGTCGTAGACTATGGTTTTAGAGAAGTATCCTGGAAGCCCGAATAGTCTGCATGCTGTGCATGGATACCTGATCGGGCCTTGCCCCGAGCCAAACACGCTTTTCAGCGCGTGCAGCTTATACTCTGGTATGGGTAGCTCGCAGTTCAGACCCTCGATCACGGGGTTGCAGACATCTCTATATATCGTGAATGTGCCAGCCACCTTCCTAGCGATCTCGACAACATGCCTGTAGTCGTCGGAAACGCTCTCGCCGCTTACCCCCGTAACGATCTTCAGGTACTTCTCGGCATCTCCACCCAAGCTTCCCTCCAGGCCTCGCAGGAGCTGGCTATCTATGTACTGCTCTAGAACCCTATTAACGAGCTTATCCTTCAGCTCAAACAGCATCTCGCCCCTGGCTCCGTCTAGAGCCTCTAGATACCTCTCCACGTACTCCTTTAGGGTGGTTTTCGCCCCTGATCTGCACCCCTCCACAAGGTACTGTTCTAGAAGGGATCTGAGGACCCCCTTAATAGTTGATGAAGGTATTATGGGTATAACCTCTAAAACCGACTTGTCAGCGTATTCAACAATCGCCTGGGTCTTCGCTACTGGGTTATCGGTCGCGTTCCCGCTTAATAGGGCGTCTACAGATGATCCGCCTACAGCAAGATCCGTTAAAGTCCTCACCCCGAAAACCAGCACCAGGTTGTGGGTGAACGATCTGGACTCAACCAACAGATCTATATTGGAGCCAGAGCCAGAACCCCCACCGCCCAACACGGATCACCCTAATCAATATATTTAGTGAGTGAAATAGCCAACCTAACCAAGCCTAGATCACCAGAAAAAGAAGCCCTGTCCCACACACCACAGAAATGGAATCTCCCCCCGCCACGCTCGAATCCCCCAACAAACTCGCAGAGCTCAAGCTCAACCCTACTGCCTCGATCCTCAAGAAGCCTCTTAACCCTCCTCAAACTAGCGTACGTAACCGCCACGCTCCTCACCCATCACGGCTCCTACCTCCCGAACCACCCCCGTTTTTGAGTCTATTATCCACTATATCCATAATGCTTCTGTAGGACTCCACAATAATCTCGTTAAGCACATCGAGCCTCTCGCCGTTTTTATCGAGCTCTTGGATATAGGTTTCAACGATCCTCCTAAAGACATTGTCCCTGCTACTGGAATAGCTCTTCAGCTCCCCGATATGGCTCTTCAGATGCTTCACAGCAACATCATCTATCGATCTACAGCTAGATCCTGAGCCACCCGAATCGCCTTCAGGCTTCATCTCAACAAGCTCCACATGCCCCATACCAACAGACTTGAAGCCCCCGAACATCCTATACATGCTCCTACTAAACAGATCCCGGATAAGAACCTCGATCTCGGCAGTATCCAAGCCTGAATACCTGGCCAGCGGCTCAACGATAGCGATCCTCCCCCTAAAAACGCACCCCTCAGGAATATACTCCATCGTGAAGAGCTTCCCCTTCTTCGCTGTATAGGTCATACGATCAATCTGAACCCTCGTACGGAAAGGAAGGGAGGAGGAGCCGTCCTCAAGCACCGCATCGAAGAACCTTAGGGGGGACTCCCTTCCCTGGGAACCGAAGAGGCTGCACACCGGGCACACCTCTCTTTTTAGAGGGATCTTTCTGCCCAGAGCAACGTTTAGGAGAAGCCTAGCTGTATTTCTCCTATCCTGGTTAAGCTCGAGGAAGGCGGAATCGCTTAAGCAGGAGAGGCTGGGGGATGTGGGATCACATATAGCCGGGAACATCGATGGGTAGATGGATGATATGATGAATATGAGGCTCTCTCTATATCTATTCCTGAATAAATCTACTAGATTCTGAAGATTCTTGTCTTTACTGTATTGGTTGGCTAGCTTTTTATCTATATCATTTAGAGCATCGTCATAGG
>JALXCO010000107.1 GCA_026990885.1 Desulfurococcales archaeon | reverse complement strand
GACATACACCCCGAGTGTTTGTGGATTACTGGGATATATATAGTTGCTATTACGAATATAAAAAGCAGGATACCCTCCTCCCCTTCTCAACCTCTATTGCTGGGGGCTTCCTGGATCTGCATATATCCATAACGAACGGGCATCTATCGTGGAACTTGCATCCCTTTATCTCTTTAAGCAGGCTGGTTATCTCACCCTTTATCTCGTATCTCGAACGCATACTAGGCTTGAGTGAGGGGATAGACTTTATCAATCCCTGAGTGTAGGGGTGGAGGGGCTCTCTCACAACCTTAACAGTATCCCCGCTCTCAACTATCTCGCCCATATACATAACGTTCACCCTATGCGATATCGCGACAGCAGATGCTAGGTCGTGTGTTATGAGGAGATAGCTAACCCTCCATCTACTCTGGAATTCCCTCATCAGGTTCAGTATGGATGCCCTAACCGATAGGTCTAGAGCGGATGTCGGTTCATCGGCCACAATGAATTTTGGCCTGTATATAAGGGCTCTAGCTATAGCAACCCTCTGCTGCTGCCCCCCGGAGAGTTCTCTGGGGTTCTTATCCATGATCTCCTCACTAAGGCCAACACTGCCGAGCATTTGGGCAACCATCTCATCCCTCTCATCTGGGGACCCTATCCCAAGCCTGTCTAGGGGCTCCCTAACGATTCTTCTAACGCTCCACCACGGGTTAAACGATGACAGCGGGTTCTGGTGTATGATGGATGAGTTTCGCCTAAGAAAAGCTATGTCCTCTGCGGAGGGGTTCAGGAGGTCCCTACCCATGAATTCGAGCTTATCAGCCTTTGTAGGCTCTATAAGCTTAAGAATGATTCTACCAACTGTGGTCTTGCCGGAGCCGCTCTCGCCAACGAGGGCTAGCGTCTCTCCCTCCTCTATGGATAGCGAGACCCCATCCACAGCCCTAAGATACTGTGGTCGCCCAAGTATTGAGGAGCCAATCCTGAAGTGTTTATAGATATTTACGCCCTCAACTATGGGCATAGCCATCACTCACTTCTTTATACACGCAACATGCCTATCCCTAACCAGCCTCATGCCGGGCTCTCTCACTCTGCACTCTTCATCGGCGAGGGGGCATCTAGGATGGAACCTGCATCCTGGAGGTGGATTGGCTAGGTCGGGTATGAATCCAGGGATAGATTTGAGTGCCGCAGCCCCTCCCTCAGAGATGCTGGGCACCGACTCGAGCAGGAGCTGGGTGTAGGGGTGCTGTGGATCCTCAAGAACCCTGTAGACATCCCCGAACTCGACTATCTTACCCGCATACATGACGGCAACCTTATCGGCTAGCTCGGCCACCACACCTATATCGTGGGTGATCAGCATTATCGATGTTTTGAATCTCTCTCTAAGATCCGAGAATATGTTGATCAGCTGCCTCTGAATAGTCACGTCGAGAGCGGACGTCGGTTCATCGGCGATAATCAGCTTGGGGCTGGTCAGGGTGGCTGTAGATATAACCACCCTCTGCTTCATACCGCCGCTGAGCTCGTGTGGATACGAGTAGAACCTTCTCTCGGCGTCTGGTATCCTAACCAGCTTGAATGCGTTTATAACCCTCTGGAATATGGCTTTCTTGCTCTTAATCATCAAGTGATGCCTGAGAACCTCCCCGGACTGGTAGCCGACCTTTATTGTTGGATTAAGCGAGTTGTGTGGATCCTGGAAAACATAGGCTATCTCCCTACCCCTAAGCTTGTTCAGCACGGACTCGGGAGCCTTCACGAGATCTATACCGTTGAAAACTATCTCGCCACCAACAAACCTGGCGTTGCTGGGAAGAAGCCTGCCTATAGCCAAGCCCAACGTGCTTTTTCCCGAGCCGCTCTCGCCCACAACACCAACTATCTCGCCTTCATCTATGGTTAAGGATACATCATCTACTGCCCTAAGCTGTTTCCCCTCGTACTCGTAGTAGATACTCAGGTTTCTTATCTCCAGCAGAGGCAACAATAACCTAC
>JALXCO010000106.1 GCA_026990885.1 Desulfurococcales archaeon | reverse complement strand
TATAGATTCTCTCGCCGCTCTCTATGGATAGACGGCTCATGAGGTCCCTAGACCTGCACGAGGTCACTATGTTTCCGAAATGATCTATATATATCACCGACGCTACAGCGGTTCCGCTATCCATATAGCTGCATGAATATTCTATTGGGGGCTTAACGAGCTCGTCCACCCCTATCTCCTCGCCCATCTCCTCGGGATCGACGCCCAGGGATAGATGGGCGGCTACAGGAGCAAATATATCTCTACCGTGGAAAGTGTGTGAGATCTCCTTCCTAAAGTACCTCGGGTTCTTAAGCACTATAGCTTTTTCGATACCGTCATCCATGGCCGCAGGGATTAAAACGCCATTGTCGGGCCCGATAAAGAAGTAGTTTCTCGTTACTAGTAGTATGGGTTTTCTTTCGCTTCCTACCCCGGGGTCTATGACTGCGACGTTTATTGTTCCCTCTGGGTATTCCCGATATGTCGTTAGCAGTATGTATGATCCGTATGCTATGTCGAATGCGGGGACCTCATGAACTATATCCACTATCTGTGCGTTTCTATTGATCGAGTATATCACACCCTTAACAGCGCCTACATAGGGATCCTTAAGCCCGAAATCCGTTGTCAGCGTTATTATCCCGCAGGGTTTAACGGCCAAGACCTATGCACCTAAGATCACTTGTTACACCCTATATATTACTGTGTCCCACATGTTTGTTTTTCTCCTTAGGATTTTTCCCCGCTATACTTCTTGCCTCTCTCCTCCAGCCACAGCTCTAGGTATGATTTAACTATGTTCACTCCCGATATGTTTATTATGTTCTTGAGCTTCTCTATCTTTGACACGAACTCGCTGGCTGTTTTGACCCCCTCAACCTCGATCTCCACGAATCTCCCGAGGCTCTCCACCGTGTCTAGGAATATCTTGTATGTTCCTAGCCTATAGATCTTTCTCTGCTTCCTGATCACGTACCTGTTTTTGAATCCGAGCCTACCGAATATATCCAGCAGCTTAAACGGGTCCCCGATCTCGATGCTTATCTCGTCCCTGACTTTAAGATCCTTAAATTTCTTTGGGCCTTTATAGGTTAGCTCTCCAGATACGTGGTTGCTTGAGTTCCGCGTTATTCTTATTCTGAGGACCTCGTCTCTCTTCTTGAGATCTATGCATGGATATAGATCTATATAGTGGTCCTCTTCAAAAACATGATCTATGAGTGAAGCACCCAGCTTCACAAGGGCCCTCTCTATCTCGCCATGGTCTCTGACTTTGAATTTTGCCTCATACTCTGTGTAGGTCATTAGCCACGCTACACCTACACTAAAATTACTTTAGACAGCTAAATACTATTCACCATAATAATATTGAAGTGTGCTTTAGATCGTTCCTCAATTAATTTGGATCCCTATAACCCTTTTAAGAAGGTCATCAACACCCGTACCGTGCTTTGCGCTTATAAGAACATACCTATCATACCCATGCCTCTGCACTGCATCTATGGCTGCGTGTATCTCCTCCCTTGAGGCTATATCGATCTTGTTTATAGCCACATATATCTTGCCTCTCTCGATCCCGAGGGCATTTTCAACAGATGCTAGAACCCTCATCTGCTGATCTAGACTATAGTACGAGCTCTTCCTCGGATCAATCATGAAGACCACCCTATCTGAGAGATGCTTAAGCGCTGACACGGCCCTGAGCTCGATCTCGTTCATCTCTGATATCTCCCGATCGAGTATTCCAGGTGTATCTATAGCCATATACCTATACCCCTCAAGCTCCCCGTGGCCCACAATAACCTTCTTCGTGGTGAAGGGGAAGGGCGATATCTCCGGTTTAGCGCTGGATATCCTAGCTATGAGTGTTGATTTACCGACCTGGGGCATCCCGGCAACAACTATCTTTACTAGATCCTCTTCTATGCAGGGACTCCTTCCAACCTCCTTTATCGACTCCTTCAACAGCTCGAGGCCCCGAACCTTTCTTCTGAGGATAGATAGTGTACGCCCTATAAACTCCCTAAT
>JALXCO010000105.1 GCA_026990885.1 Desulfurococcales archaeon | reverse complement strand
CAGCAGCCATAGGCCTCTCTGTAGGGATGAAGAAGAAGTTAGTCACATAAGCCACGTTAGCTGGCGAAACCAGATACAGCGCATCCAGCTTCTTCTTCTCCATCTCGCTAACGATGCTCTGAACCCTACTCTCGATTTCCTTCCTAGATATAACGAGCATCGGCCTACACCATATATAGTTTAGCGATACTTCATATATATGGCGTTATCAGCGGGAGGCGGGTACCCTTCTGTAGCTTCATAAAGATACAGTAAACAGATTTAAACCCTCTCTAAATCAACCATGGTGAATCAATGTTTAAGAGGCTGGACTTCGATAAGAGGCCAATAATAGTCTTTTGGGAGACAACAAGATCATGCCCGCTCGCATGTGTACACTGCAGAGCTGAAGCTATACTCGAGCCCCTGCCGGGGGAGCTCTCCACCGAGGAGGGTGTAAGGTTCATTGAGTCTCTCACCGATTTCGGTAGGCCCTACCCCCTGCTGATATTTACTGGTGGGGACCCCCTCAACAGAAGGGATCTATTGATCTTGGCGGAGAGAGCAAGAGACCTGGGTATACCATTCGCCCTCGCCCCCGCGGTATCGAGGAACCTGTGGAGCGGTATACTGGATAAGCTAGCCGATATGGGGATGAGGGCCGTTTCAATAAGTATAGATAGCCCCTACCCCCATGAACACGACTCCATAAGGGGGATCCAGGGAATCTTCGATCTGAGTGTGAAGGCCGTTAGATACATTAAAGATCTAGGAGTCCGAATCCAGATAAATACTGTCGCCATGAAAAGCAATGTAGACTCATTCCCCGACATGGTATCGCTGATCCACAGTCTGGAGGTCCCCACATGGGAGGTGTTCTTTCTAATAAAGGTTGGTAGAGGTAGAAGTGAGCATCTAGCCGAGCTCTCTGCTGGCGAGTCTGAAGATCTGGTTAACTTCCTGTATGATGCGTCGAAGACCGGGATAAAGATCAGGACCGTCGAGGCACCCTTCATAAGGAGGGTGACGGTTATGAGGATAGCCTCCGATAAAGGCTACAGCATGCCGAAACGCTTCCCGGGTGTAGGGGGTCTATATAGGAGACTACTCAACAGGCTTGAGAAGATATTTGGCTCGGGGATTAGAGACGGATCACCCAACATCGATGTTACCCCAACAAGGGATGGGAACGGGATAATCTTTGTAAGCTATAGAGGCGATGTATACCCGAGCGGGTTCACACCATACCCTGTAGGCAACATTAGAGGCGATACACTAAGCAAGATCTATCGAGACAGCAGGGTTCTAAGAGCCATTAGGAGGGCGGAATTCAGGGGTAAGTGTGGGGTGTGTGAGTTTAGGTATATATGTGGCGGTAGCCGTGCACGTGCATATGCATGGTTCAACGATCCCTTGGAATCGGATCCTGCATGCCCATACATTCCAAGGGGGTATAGAGAATGATCCCAATATCAATACTTGTATCCGGCAAGGGAACAACGTCGGTGAGGCTCAAGGGATCATATAGCCTGGATAAACCACCTAGATTCGGCGAGATATATAAACCAGTTATCGCGTGGAACATAACTAACTCATGCAACCTAAAATGCCTGCACTGCTACCTCAACTCTGGCGAGCCTCTATCTAACGAGCTCAGCGAGGATGAGGCTCTCGATACTATTGATCAGATTGCTGAGGTTGGCTCGCCGATGATCATTTTCACTGGGGGAGAGCCGCTTCTTAGAAGAGACCTGTTTAAGCTTGCTTTGAAGGCTGTTGATCGCGGAATAAAGATTGTCTTGAGCACCAATGGTACATTGATCTCGAAAAAGATCGCTAGAATGATTAGGGATGTCGGCTTCATGTATGTTGGTGTGTCCATCGATAGCTTAGATCCTGTATGGCACGATTATTTTAGGGGTGTTAAGGGATCCTTCAAGATGGCTCTGAGAGGGCTGGATCATCTAACGGAGCTGGGCGTTGATACCGGGATAAGATACACCGTAACCCGATACAACATCGACGACGCACACAAGCTTATAGATCTCGCTTTGTCGATCGGGGCAAAGAGGGTGACATACTACCATCTATCCTATGTGGGGAGGGCACGCACACTATCCAGAGACTGGATCCCTACAGCACCACAGTACTTCAGGTTTATGGATAGGCTAATAGAATTAGCAAAAATATATTCAGGCAGGATAGAGATAGAAACCACAATGGCCCCGTTCGACGGCATATATATAGCGTTGAAGCAGTCCAGAAATAGAGAGGAGCTCGCTAAATACCTGAAATTCGTTAGGAGAGCAGGGGGATGCGGCAGAAAAATAGTATCGATATATCCAGACGGGAGCGTGCACCCATGCCAATTCGTCGACTTCCTCGAGCTGGGCAACGTCAGAAAGGAAAAGCTAAGCCACATAATCGCGAGACTGTCTCAGCCGCCATACAACATGTTTATAGAGCCGTGGAGATATGTGAAGCACGGGAAATGCTCGAAATGCCCATACCTACAGTACTGTGGAGGGGGAGATAGGGTGAGGGCATACTATCTTGAGGGAGGCTTCGACAGAAGCGACCCATACTGCCCAATACCGATAAAAACGGAGGAGCACCAATATTTATATTGAGACAAAAACTATTTATAGAAATGGTAACCCCACAGGTGGCCGCGGTAGCTCAGCCTGGAAGAGCGCGGGACTGTGGGCTCCTAAACACGTAGCTGGCCGGGGGCAGACATCCCGAGGTCCCGGGTTCAAATCCCGGCCGCGGCCCTACCATCTAGATCTTCGCTAGACTCCTTCTTCCTCCTCCATAGAGGGGGGTAGACTCCAGGTTTCATGATGACCCTAGTCGGGTTCACAGCTATACCCTTATCAGCAGCTATAATTTCCTCAGCCCCCATCTGAGCCACCCCTATAGCTACAAGCTCGCCCTTGGTGGTTAATATAGCCACCCTGGAGCCCCTAGCCACCGAGTCATTGATATAGCTTACACCCGGGACGGCTAGCCTAGCTCCATTAGCTATGGCGTCTACAGCCGATGCTCTTATAATGATCTTGGGTAGGTGGGCGACGGCAAACTCTACAGGTAGGATATATTTTCTTAATAGCGATTCATCGCCGTGGTTCTCGTAGAGATAGACCGCCTCGGACAGCTGGTGCATGGTGACTAGATTAAGCTTCTCATTGAAAATCCCGCTAGCTATCCTTCTAAGCTCCTTCATGTGTGCACCGACACCCAGAACAAGACCTATGTCGTGGCAAAGCTTCCTTATATATGTTCCGGGCTCTGTATTCACCTTCATTAGAACATACCGATCATCGTGTATCTCTAGAATATCTATGCTATTCACCCTCCTCACCCTGAGAACCCTTTTAACCGATGATCTGATAGGCGGCTTCTGATAGATCTCTCCAACAAACATTTTCACGGCATCAATAATGCTGGATCTATCAACAGCCCTGTGAAGCTCCATAAGCGCAACATACTCCTTACTGCTCTCGACAAGAAGCTTCAGAACCTTAGTGGCGTTCTCTAGAGCAATAACCAGAACACCGCTCACGCCGGGATCTCCCCCAAACCCCTAGGGTCCCGGCGTGACCGGCCTTGCTGAGCTTAAGCATCTTTTTAACCCAAGCAGTAACCTCGTGGCTGGTTGGCCCGGGTGGCTTATCGAGGTTTATTATCCCATTCTCTATATGGTTTTTCAAAGGCCTATTCCAGGGATGGTACCCGTATTGGGATTCATCCTCTTTATGCTTAATAAGGTACCGAGTATTCTCTAAGCCTCCAAGAGTATCGAGCTCCCTAATGAAGTCCCATACAGAGCTATAGCTACCCACCAATACCGCATCACCAACCCTGTCCACCTTTGATTTGGCAAAAATAGAAATATATCTTTAAATATCTAGACAGAACAGAAAAATATATGGGGCCGCCCCCACAGAGCTCTCGGGCCCCTTCAGGGCCTGGGGAAACACCGCCCTCCCCGCGGCACCGAGAGCCCGCAAGGGCTCGGGTAGTTCCCGAGGAAATGGCACAGAAACGGCACGGCTCCCATGGATATGACGATGATCGGGCAACTCCCGCGAGGATCGTGGGAGCGCGGTGAAACGGCCAGCCCTCGGGGAGAAAGGCCAAGCAACACCGATGAAGGCCGCGTGAGGTGTGGGTTGGCCGCTTAGCCAAATGCTCTATTACTGAAGGCGGGTTATGTGGGGGCGGCTCCTACTATTGGGTTTTAGCGTTGCTACTCCACTTTTTTGAAGAATCTATAGAGCAGGGGCTTGAATCCCATGTTCTCGTAGAACTCTACAGCGATCTTGTTCATAGGCGGGAACTCTGCCGACACTAGATATATACCCTGCTTCTTGAGAAGCTCTATAAGCTTATCTATTAGGGCTCCGCCAACCTTCATTCTCCTATATGCCGGAAGAACGTATAGGTCTGTTATTAAACCCTCAAACGGGGGCTCGTAGAATAGTCTGGATCTTATCTCCGCCCTCAGGAAGCCGATAACCCTGCCTGAGTATTCAGCTACAAGCATTATGATCTTGTCGTTGTCGAATGAAGACTCGATATAGCCTTTAATAACCTCAGGAGCGTCCGCCCTAATGGTGTATAAGGGGTCGAACTCCTCGTTAAGCCTCTTGAGCCTTAGAACAAGATCGGCTATACTGTTTAGATCATCACGAGAAGCCCTCCTAATAACCAAATCACCATCCATCATGCACCACCATAACAAAATTACTGTATCAAACCCATATTCATTAATGCATCCAGCTTGGATTTGGCTGATCTGATGAGTCTAACCACCTCATCATATAGATCCTTCCTCGACTTCTTTACCCTAGCCACGCCAGTATCTATAGCCTTCATTGCCACATCAACGGCAACCTGGATATAGGTGTCTAGCTCGTCCATTCTAGGCACTATATAGTCCTCCCTCAACCCCTTGTTCTCTGCAAACCTAGCCAGGGAATAGGCCGCCTCCAAAGCCATTTCATCGCTAATTGTTTTAGCCCTAACGCTGAGAACTCCGCGAAAAACAGATGGAAACACCAAGCTATTGTTAATCTGGTTAGGGAAGTCACTCCTGCCGGTAGCTATAATCCTTGCGCCAGCCTCTTTAGCCTCCCAGGGCCAGATCTCGGGGACAGGATTAGCGAGAGCAAAGACTATAGGGTCATCATTCATAGCCCTGATCCACTCCTTCTTAATTATTCCGGGCCCGGGCCTGGACGCCGCTATAACTACATCGGCACCCTTCAGAGCCTCGGGTATCCCGCCCTTCCTCTGCTCGCTATTTGTCTTTATAGCTAGATCGTATTTCCACCTATTGCTAAACATTAGGCTATCGATATCCTCACGCTCATGGTAGAGTATACCCTTGCTATCAACCATAATTATGTTCCCTGGCTTGGCACCAGCCTTTATAACCAGGTTGGCTGTGGCTATATTGCTTGCGCCAGCACCTATGAAAGCGATCAGAACCTCATTAAGCTTCTTGCCAACAAGCTTCAAGGCGTTTATCAAGCCAGCCAGGATAGCTGTGGCTGTCCCCTGCTGATCATCGTGCCATATAGGGATCTCCAAACTCTCCCTAAGCCTCTCGAGAATATAGAAGCATTTAGGGCTCTCAATATCCTCGAGGTTTATGCCTCCAAAGGCGGGCTCTATACTCTTCACTATATCTATAAATGTGTCCGGATCCCTAGCCCTGATTGGAAGGGGTATAGCATCAACGCCACCTAGATACTTAAACAGTAGGGCCTTACCCTCCATAACCGGGTAGGAAGCCTCAGGACCTATATCGCCTAGCCCCAGAACCCTTGTGCCATCCGTGACCACAGCAATCATGTTCCATCTGGACGTTAGGATAAAGCTTTGATCCGGATCACGGCTTATAACCCTTGAGGGCTGGGCAACGCCCGGGGTATATAGGATCGAGAAGTCCTGGAGACTCTTTATAGGCACCTTAGGGATCATCTCGATTTTGCCGCCGTAGCTTCTATGGATCTTTAAAGACAGATCATACCATTGATCAGTTGAATTACTCCTCATAATCCCACAGTCACGATTTATATATGTTTAAACAAAGTTATAAGAAGATATATGAAATAATATATAGTATTATATTGCTGTGTTAAAGTTATATTCTTTATTATTACTACTATATAGTGGTAATAGAAATGGCGAAAACAAAGATAGCTGTCCCAATAATAGTTGCTGTAGCGATCGCCTCCGCAATAGCTATATACATGCTGGGCCCGATAGGCCCGGCACAGGCGACAGAGGTAAAGATAGGCACGCTACGAGGCGCATGCGGGATATCATATTTCGAAGTTGCTGATGTGCTGGAGATAGATCAGAGGTATGGGCTTGAAGTAACTATGGTGCCGTTTGAAGGGGTCCCCCTAATACTTGAGGGGCTTATTAAAGGCGAGCTTGATCTAGCTATAATACCGGTTGAATTCCTGTATAGAGCTCTCTCATCAGGCAACGTGAAGGTTATTGGGCTTGATGTTCTACAGTACCAAGCCATAGTATCTAGGGAGCCCATAAGCGATCTATCCGACCTCATAGGCAAGAAAATCGGGGTGTTCAAGCCCACAGCAACATATATAGAGCTCAAGATATATCTAGCAGAGCTGGGCTACCAGTACTCGGAGGAGGAGTTTGAGCAGGATAAAATAAACATAGTTAATGCACCGCCAGCAACAGTGCTTGAATCCTTAAGGAAGGGCGAGATCGATGCGGCAGCTCTTCTAGGTCCGCAGGTTGTTGTGGCTCAAGATATTGTTCAGGGGTCCGTCATAACCTATATAGATCTATGGGATAGAATCGGTGGAGAGGGACCACCGCCACTGATAGTTATAGTAACCAGTGTCGAGAAGGCTAATACTATAGGGGATGTGATCAACAGGATCATCGAACTAAGATCAGAGGCTGTCGATGCATGGAGAAACAATCCGGAGGTCGTGGACAAGCTGTATGTAGATGTTTGCGGCCTAGAAAAGAGATATG
>JALXCO010000104.1 GCA_026990885.1 Desulfurococcales archaeon | reverse complement strand
ATGCTGCAGCAACATCAACGTTTCTGAGTTTTCCTCTTAGATCTATAAAGGCTATATAGTATGATAGTGCTGTTTTAACTATGTCGAGGGATGCGGACCCCATGGATCTAATCTTCACACCATTAATCTCTTTGAGGGCTCTATATAGGGTGCTGTATATGTCTGGTCTATCTATATATATTAGGGCTATATTTGATCTTCTATATTGATCTACAGCGGAAGCCCTCTCATCATTAATGAATGCACCATCACCGATAGAGAAGCTATAGGTAGTCTCCCTAAATATCTCGCTGATAGATCCAGCAACAACATTGTCTAAGGAAACATTTCTCGAACCCCTATATGGGGCTATAGCCAGGCTAACGGTGCAATAGGGTGTTTGCGTTACGTAGTTTAGGGATCCGTCTAGGGGGTCTAGAATCATCAGTAGCTGGGGATCGCTACCTATAGTGACTTCACCGATCTCCTCCGAGATCAGCTTAACCGAAAGCCCCATCTCCCTAACGCTTTCGATGACGTGCTTCTCGATCAAGGAATCGATCTCTCTTGTAGCATCACCCAGAGGGTTTCGTGAGACAACCCTATTTATATTTGGATCCTGGCTGATCTCAACAGCGTATCTAGCAGCGCTAGCCGTTAGCTTAACAGATATTCTCCTAAGCTCGCTGCTGTATTCACTAACATGATCACGCTCCATTAATCAACCCAAATTTTAATAATAAGTTAGGGCAGGTATAATAGTTACCGCTATCCAGATATAGAGTAAGTGAAATATACACCGGAAAAGTAATATATCGTGTGAGCTTCTTTGAGCCATAAAATAAGAATAGCCCAGCCACACATTGATGATTCAGACATAGAGTATATAGTCGATATATTGAGGAGGGGTCTCCTAGCCCACGGAAAAATAGTCGAGGAGTTCGAAAGAGAATTCTCAAGATACCTAGGTGTGCAGCATGTGGTAGCGGTGGCCAACGGAACCATAGCGCTTGAACTAGCGTTAAGAGCACATGGAGTGGGGTTAGGGGATGAGGTAATAGTTCCATCATACACATTTATAGCTACATCAAACACCGTGGTCTTCACCGGGGCGAAGCCTGTATTCTGCGATGTCGAGTGGGACACATTTAATATAGACCCTAAATGCGTAGAGAGCAAGATATCTAGAAGAACCAAAGCGATCATCCCAGTCCACCTATTTGGGCATCCAGCAGACATGGATCCAATACTCAAGATCGCCAAAGAAAACAACATAGTAGTTATAGAGGACGCAGCACAGGCTCATGGAGCAAGATATAGAGGGAGAGTCACGGGGTCCCTCGCTGATTCAGCAGCATTCAGCTTCTACGCAACGAAAAACATCTCAATGGGCGAGGGTGGGGCTGTAGCCACGGGAAACAGCGAGGTAGCCGAGAAGATAAGGCTGTATAGGAATCACGGCCAGAAAGAGAGATATATCCATGTGAAGCTCGGAGGCAACTACAGGATAACATCTATCCAGGCGGCGCTGGGAATCACGCAGCTAAGGAAGCTGGATGAGCTAAATAGGAGGAGGAGAAAGAACGCCGAATACCTCAACAGGTATCTTGGAAAGCTTGGATGGATAGAAACACCAGTCGAGAAAGATTGGGCCTACCACGTGTATCACCAGTATGTGGTTAAGGTAGTTAGCGACGCGCCGGTATCTAGAGACGAACTATACGCTAGGCTGAGGGAAGCTGGTGTAGAGGCCATGATATACTATCCGCTACCCCTGAATATGCAGCCCGTATACAGGGAGATGGGTATACACGATGAGAAATGCTGTCCAACTGCTATGGAGCTGTCTAAAAGATCTCTGGCTATACCGGTTCATCCTGGCCTCTCGACCAAAGATCTAGAGTATATAGTAGAGATCTTTGAGAAGATCTAATCCATACCTATACCTAGATCTCTCTGCTTTCAATACGCTCATTGCCACCTATAACCCAGAACGCTCCATCCTCCCTGATCTCCAGCTTCCATATCCCGGTTGT
>JALXCO010000103.1 GCA_026990885.1 Desulfurococcales archaeon | reverse complement strand
CTGCTCTATAGGCCATGGCTATCCCGTCTCCGGTTGATGATGCGGCTACAGTGGTGAACTTATATACTCTGGCCGCACCGCCGGAGGCTATTATGCCTGCGTGGGCTATGAATGCCTTGAACTCTCCCCTTACCAGATCTATAGCCGTCACACCCTTGAACTCCCCTTTCTGCATGATTAGTGATGTAGCTATATGCTCGTGGTATATATCTATATTCTCGAATCTAAGCACGTTATCGTATAGCGTGCTCATTAGGAAGAACCCTGTTTTATCCGCTGCATATGCTGTTCTGGGCTTGGACATCCCTCCAAACTTCCTTTGCGCTATTTTACCGTCCTTTGTTCTGCTCCACGGGACCCCTAGATGATCCATAAACAGTATCTCTTCGGGAGCTATCTTCACGAACAGCTCTACAGCGTCTTGGTCGGCCAGGTAATCGCTACCCTTTATAGTGTCGTATGCGTGGAGATCTAGAGAGTCCCCAGATACTTCGGGGTGTATCACGCCAGCTATACCTCCTTCAGCGCTCACCGAGTGGCTCCTCATAGCCTGAACTTTCGAGATTACGGCTATTTTAACCCTGCCCTTTGTCTTTAGTGATGCCTGGAAAGCCGCCCTTAGCCCCGCGAGGCCGGAACCTAGAATTACTAGGTCGTATTTCAGTACTTCAACCAATGTAATCATCCAATGTATTTATAGCTTTAGATAGCTATTATTTCATGCTTTGTATTAATCAATGATTAACTTAAATAATAATTGATTTGTGGAGTAAGATATTATCATTGGTATGGGGAGTTGGGTAAGAGGCTGGTTTTTAAACTGCAGTTTGCCGAGAGGATCTTGAGTGGTGAGAAGACATCTACTATAAGAATCAAGTCGGGCTTCAAAGTAAATGATATCGTGGACATATATGTTGGCTCGGCACGTGTGGGTAAAGCCGTTATTAAAAGGATTATCAGGAAGAAGATCTCTGAACTCAGCGACGATGACGCCAGGAGAGATGGTTTTAGAAATAGGGATGAGCTTATTAGGGAGCTGTCAAAGCTGTATGGCAGAAGAGCTATATCTCAAGATAGAGAGGTGTATATCATTGAGTTTAAACTGCTTTAACACCCTGCATCTGCTGGCTATTCAGCAATAACCCGGCCCTGCATCATTACCTCGGCTTCAGATCCGGATTCACACATCATCTTCAATCATATTTATTGCTATAGATATTTATTAGGCTGTTTATTATTTTAGTGTGCTTCTCCTCATCATACTCTATGGTTTTTAGCAGCGTTTTAATATATGGGTCGTCTATTAGGCTGTATACCTCATCAAAACCCATTTCATCCGCCTTTTCCTCGAATTCCTTCAGGCTTTCTAGCTCTTCTCTCGAGATCGGATCTATCTCCTCAGTAGCTACATTATTTTCAATGATGTTCTTCACATGAATCAGTATTTCGGCATGCCTAACGCTATCGCTAGCTATCTGTCTGAATAGGTATTTCAGTACTGGGCTTTTGACCTTTAGAGATATATTCATATATAGCCTAGCTACATCGTTCTCTAGCTGTATTCTAGACTGTAGTTTTTCAAGTATCTTGATGATCTTTATATCTGTCCGCAGATCCTTGACTCTATACTGCTGACCCGCATTACCATGCTGTAGCAATATTGAAACTTCATAGGCTATGTTGAAGAGGTCCTCCAGGCTCATTTTCTTTCCTGAAATAGCTATCCTTTCCGACACCTCCTCGATATATTTCCTTACTTCCTCTCTGTTCTCTATTCTGCTAATCTGCTTAGATGCACGCCTACCCTTTATATATTGCGTGATTGCCGCTGGGGTGACTCCCAGTATTCTAGCTACCTCTGCTTTGCTTAGTCTCCATCTATTTATCAGCTCTCTAGCTATCAAGGCCCTTACTGCTGGTATGAGGGTTTCTATTCTAGACCTGCTCCTATTCCCATATATGGCTACTCTCTCCAGGATACGCACCATGTATTATTATAGTGAATTATTATTGAAATATATAATGCTAG
>JALXCO010000102.1 GCA_026990885.1 Desulfurococcales archaeon | reverse complement strand
GATTAGGAGATGGAGAGAAAGGAGGTAGTGGTTGACGCTTCAGTAGTCGTTAAGTGGTTCGTTGAGGAAGAGTATAGTCGTGAAGCCAACCTGCTTAGGGACGCATACGCTAACGGGCTAATAGACGTTGCCGCCCCAACACTCCTCCCCTACGAGGTGCTTAATGCCCTCAAGTACTCAGGCGCCTTTGGTGAAGAAGAACTTAAGGAGGTTGCCGTAGCACTTGAAGACTTCCAGATAACACTATTCGACCTAAAGGGTGAATTAGCTGTAAAGAGTATTGAACTGGCGATGAGGAGGGGATTAACGATCTATGACGCATCCTACATAGCGCTAGCCCAAATACTCAATGCAGAACTATATACAGCTGATGAGAAGCTTATCAGAAAAACACAGGGAATGAACATCGCTAAACACATTGCCCAATTCAAAATCTAGCCGCCGCATTGAACGTATATGGTGAAGAAAACACACTCACAGGAAAACCTAATTACGTTGGCCGCCTCACTATAATGGTGTCGCTAGCGTCTATAGCAGCTATAAGTATATCTGTCTCGATAACTATATACCTACCCACCGCTTATCTCCTACACTCTCTAGCCAGCTGCTCATATGCTACCTCACTAATCTTCTCAGGCTCCCTAGAAGCCTTTATAGATACTCTCACAACCAGCTTGGAGACCCCTTCTAGAGGATCCTCAAAAGGCTCCAAAACAATCTTGCCCCCCTCCACACGCAGCCTCAAAGCCCTACCTATATTTAGCGATTCCCTAACCTTGCTGGGGATAACGATCCGGCCTCTATCATCGACACGAACAATATAATCCATAGCCACACCATAATAAAAATCCCACACAACAGCATAAAAACACCCTATACAGCAGCCTCCTTTACCTAGAGGATAAAGAAGCACTATTAGATTAAGGGCTTCTTCTAGATAGCGAGCCCAGAACATATATAGCGAATCCGAGAGGTCGAGTCCCCCAATCCTCACCTAAACACTTGAGCGCTGGTCTTTCCTGATTTTTGAGGCCGTCTCACCTAGCAGCTTCTCTATAGCTTTTAGCGCGTCCTCCACATCTTCCTTGGCGCACCAGCCCTCATAGAAGCATGTATGCATACCATTAGCATACATCCATGCTCCTCTAACCCACGAACCCATCTCGCCAGCCATCAGCCTCATATAGCTCCACAGCTCTCCATGGCTGGCCAGCCGCTTCTCCTCCCTCCAGTAAGCATAGGCCTTAACGATCAATGCCGACGCACCCCAGAGCTTTTCAGCGGCCTGCCTCACATCGCCTTTACCGAGCTCTCTTCGGGCCTCCTCCAACAAATATTTAGCGGTCTCAATATACTCTAAAGCCCTATCCCTGGGATCGAGATCCTGGCTAAGAAGCTCAACAACATACTCCTCAACACTAACACCCAGCTTCTCAGCCTCCTCTCTAATACGTCTCGCCAGCCGGCCGCGAAGAACCACAGCATCGCTCAAGTCTCTAGCACCCCGTATAAAATATGGCCCTTTCTAAGTAAAAAGAATGAAGCATATATGTGAGCTAAAAATACTAGGTCATAGCCGTATAATGGATCCCGAACAATATATCCTTAGCTAGTAAGCTACATTGCTTAGAACCGCACCAAACATATATAGATTTTCATATCTATAGCTTACGCTCAAACTAATATAGCAGGATCACCCACTCCTTGAGCCTGCCAGTTACAGGATCCACCTGAAGCCCCAAGGTCTCTAGCGTCGTAACACCTATCAGCACCTTATCTATGACGTCAGATACAACAGCCGAAACCATATCCTCCTTACCCTCGAGCTCAATCCATATTCTGGTCCTCTCAAGCTCAATCCTACCACCAGCAGTCATCACAGGAACCCTGCCAGTAGCCTCAAGCCCGAGCTCTCTGGCAAGCCATCTGGGTACAACAGTTAATGTTGCTCCAGCATCCACGAGGGCATCGACATCAGTAATTCTCTTCCTATCGGGATCACCTATCCTAGCCCTAACCCAAACACGATCCATCGACAGCACCTAGATATGATAATCTACTGAAAACATATAATTTAAATAGGAAAAATCCCAAAACACTGCATAGCGCTCGATCCCTCTACACCATCTAAACCCCCCAACGCTAAACGGCTAACAGCTTCCTCAGCATATCTATAAGCCTCAACACACCCTGCCTATGCCTCTCGAAGGACTCCCTCCTTAAGAAGCCATGATAGAAGTTAGCGTGGAGCCTCTCAGCCAGGCTTAGCAGTGTTGAGTACTCGGGGTCCCCAGTCTCCTCGACGAGGACCTCAGCGATCTCCCAGAAATCCCTATGTGTATAGTGCTGTAGACCTCTCCTCTCGGCAATAGCGCTGAGCAGAGCAGTTACAGCCCCCCAGTACTTCTCGCCTGCCTGAGCAAGATCACCTTTCCTATAGAGCTCCTCGGCATCAGCAAGGTACTTCTCGAAAAGCTTGAGGTAAACCTCAACCCTCGCTCCCGGATCAAACTCCTTGACGACAGCATCAATAATGAAGCGTTCCACAGACTTCCCCTCCTTTGTAGCAGCATTTTTAATCAGCTCAAAAACCTCAGGCGGTAGCTCGATAGATAAGAGACTCCACCTCAACAACCACATTAAATCAAAAACTTAAAAACCTTAAAAAGCAGAGAGCCCAAAGCATCAGATAATCCCGCAAGTAGAAGCGAATGGAAACCCTCTAAACCCGCTAGAGCAAGAAATAGATTTAGCTAAGAACCCTCCTCACCGCCTCTCTATGAAGCGGGGTCTGCCAGGCGTAGTATTTCCCAATCCCCAGCTCGGGGTCCCTCTCAGGCGGGGGATCATCTATCCAGAAGTATGGCTCGCGATCCCAGATCCTGATCACTAGGTTTCTCCAAACGAGCTGATCCCTAAGCCTCCTCACAGCCTCCTCACGAGCCCTAAGAAACAGAACATCGGGATCGTTAACCACCTCCCCAAGAAGAGCCCGAGAGGAATCATCAAGCGAAGAAACCCACTCATCCAGCCCTCTCTCCACAGCTATAGACTTAACTACAGCATCTAGAGACCATTTGAATCTATATAGCTCCTCGAGAGCTTTAGGATTTCCCCCGCTCAGCTTCCAGGCGTCTTCAAAAGGAGGCTTATCACCTGGGAGGGCATCGTATAGCTGTTTGAATCCCTCCTTGGGCATGTTCCACATTATCTTTATAGTCGCCCATCTGTGCCTGCCGATCCTCTCCCTGGTGGCTCCCTCGCTAGATGCTACTAGAACAACTATCTTCTCATACCTGATCGAGGGCCACTCAATCATGTTCAGCAGAGCCTTAACCAGCTGCTCAGCCCGATCAAGCCCAATCGCCTGGAAAACGTCGTCGGCAAGCAAAGCTATCCTCCTTCTAACGCCCTTTCTAACAGCTGTATAGAGAAGTTCAACGGCCTTTTCTATAAGCTTTGAGATGTCTCCAATAAGGTATGCTCCTAGCTGGGCAGCTAACTCCCTGAGATCTTCTGTCACATAGAACCTCTCCTCCACAGCTTTAGCTAGAGGGTTTATGTGGACTACGGCGTATCCGTGATTCCTCAACACCTCGGCTGCCTGCCTGAAGAGGGCAGTCTTCCCACACCCCTCAGGCCCGTAGACAACATGCACAACCCACGTGCCTTTCTCGGCTAGCTCGGTGATTTGGCTTATAGCTGTCTCCCTATCGATGAAGTCCACTTCTAGCCCTGCGAAGCGTGTTTTTATTCTTCTCATATCGTGTTCTGCGCCTCTAAGCTAATATTAATTATTCCATATTAATATTAGAATTATGATTTATGTAGCTTCTGTATATGCCGAGTTAGGGGTGCTTGGGTTTTTCTTGTATGCTTAGATTTTAGCATTATTCTTAGATATGGTTATATATCTTTGATTCGTATATATTCTTGGATGATTCACATGCATGTCAGCAGGGTCTCCAGGAAGGGCTTAACTAGCATCCCAGTGGAGGTTAGGAGGCTACTCGATATAGAGGAGGGCGACATGCTTGTATGGGAGGTTGATAAATCCACAAACACCGCCACCGTGAAGGTTGTTAAGAACCCGGCTAAGCATTTGAGGGGTAGATACAGCGACCCCAATCTGGTTTATGAGAGGGTTGAGGAGACGGCAGATAAACGCCTGCTGGAGGAGCTCCATGCCGGTAATCGAGCTTGATATCCTGATCGCTTTCGTGAACAGGATCGATAAGCTGCACAGTACAGCATCAAGAATATTCGACAGCATAGCGAGCGGGCGGCTAAGCAATATCGCTGTCCCCACGTCTGCATATGTTGAATACGAGCTTGTTCTCAGGTCTAGAGGCTACAGCGAAGACACCGTATCGAGCGATATCCATGCGTTCAGAAGCATAAGGAATCTAGGTGAGGTTCCTTTAACCTCCAGGATTATCGTGGAGGCATCAAAACTTAGAGTGCGATACGGCTTAACATACTTCGACTCTCTCCATGCGGCCTCAGCCCTCAACCACGACAAAACCATAATCTCCACAGACAAAATATATAGAGAGGTAAAGGAGCTAAGAGCGATAGACCCAAGAGAACTGGTAGATATGTAGGGCGCAGAATCTATTGGGTTCGCTTAATGCAGGAAAGGACTGCCCACAATATATCCTTTTATCTAATGATATATAGGAAAGGAGAGTAAGGCCTTGAAGAGGGTTAAGCTGAGATTCACCAGCAGCATCGATGTTGATTTCACCGATCGCGAGACAGCTATTAAGCAGCTGGATAACATAGCTGTGAGGGGTACCAGGCACCCGATCGTTGTATATGGCCCCGAGGGGTGTGGAAAGACAGCTCTCCTTAAGCAGGCTAAGGCTGTATTCGAGGATCATGGATACCACGTGATCTACATCAACCCACTGGCTAGAGAGGCCCAGGAGATGCTGGAGTATACACCATCCATAAAAAACATGGTTAGGGAGCTCCTTAAGCTGCTCCCCGAGCACTACTCCAGGATCGTTGATGCGGCAATAGGGCTGGTTGGCGAGGTTATGAGGAGATTCCCTAAGCCGAGAATAGCGCTTCTACTAGATGACGTTTTCCAGGATGTCGGGCTTGATAAGGCCGAGATCTATGTTAAGGCCCTACTGAACCTGATCGAGTACCCCTCAGGCGATTACGATAGGGTAGCTATACTGGTGGTGAGCAGTGAGGGTGTGTCGAGGGATAGGATAGGTAGGCATAGATGGGCAGCAATCAAGGAGGTCTGGAACCTACCTAGAGAGGGGCTGAATACACTATACGATAAGCTCCCCAGCAGTAGCAAACCCCCGTTTGAAGCTGTGTGGAGCTGGACTGGGGGCAACCCGGAGTATCTGGCTAGATTGCTTGAGGCCGGCTGGAGGATAGACTCGATTATTGGGGACCTCGCTAGGGGTAGAAAGCTCGATCTATTCGCCAGCAGATTAAGCAGGGAGGAGATAGATGTTTTGAGGCTTATGGTTGAGGATCCTGATCATCTGATTAAGAGGCTTAAAGAGAGGGAGGCCCAAGAGCTGGAGCGCAGGCTTATAGAGCTTAACCTAGTAATCTACATGCACGATAGGGAGCCCGATGCATGGATAGATGATCCCCCGCCTGAGAGGGACCCCGAGCTGGGGATTGGGAAATACTACGCATGGCAAACACCACTACATAGGGAGGCGGTTAGGAAAGCGCTGGAGACCACTGGATCTAGCGTGATCTAGCGTGGGACCCCGATCAATATTAGCGGATAGCAGGTATTATCAGGGGTGTGGGGAGCTCAAGCGTCTAGATGTTGCATTCTCTATAGCTCGTCTGTGTCTGGAAGTATTATTGAGGTCTCACTCCTCCTCAAGCCCCTCTCCTTCAGCTTCTCAAATATACGCATAAGCTCACTGATATATCGCTCCTCAGCATACAGAACCCTACCCTCCTCCAGGGAGTCGACAAGCGTCGGGTTACCCCTCTTAAGCATCTCTACAGCCTCCTCAAACCTGTAGGGGTGTGGCTCGATTGGTAGTGGTATATCCTTAACCACGTCGAGAACCCTAGCCATCCTATCGAGATAACCCTCCCTGAAGTCGGCTATTATCAACAGGTCGTAATCGCTCCACGGAACCCAATCACCCCTGGCGCGTGAGCCAAAAAGAATAACCACCTTAGCCTTTAGCACACCAACAATCCTGTCAACAGCCCTCTGAAGAAGCATGTCTTCATCCATACCCAGTAACCCCCTTCACAAAATCAACTATCCTTCTAGCGGCTTCAATAGCACTTCTAGAAGTATGCGCGCATCATACGCCTCATGAGGAGTTCCAGCAGGATAAGCGTTGGGGTATCTAGATGGTATATAGTGCCTATCAAGCTCTCTAGCTAGCCTCATGAGCTCTTCATCGGGGTCCCTGCCGATCTTTCTAAAGCACCTCTCAAGCAGAACCCTAACACTATATCCCCACGGGACCTCGTTAACGTAGTAGAGAAGCGCTTTAACGGCCTTCTCGGCCGCTTGATGGGCGCAGAATGCGGCAGCGTTATATCTTTTTTCGTTATGAAGGATCTCGGCTGTATCCAGATCCCACAGAGCCTCGCTAAACCATCGGGAGCCTTCATTCCTCAATTAATATAACCCTGTTCTACTGCTCCCTAATGGGCTTTAAAGAGGTTTTCGATATAGAACTTAAAAATATTACTACATCGATATATCGGACAAGCTAATGGTTTTTAAGAGTTGCGTAGAGCTATATAGATCCTCCACCAAGCAGTGGGTTAGGTTCATGAGATTTGGAACTCGCAGGATTAGGAACGCTACCTATTATCGATGCTGGCTAGTCTCAGTATTAGTGTTTGTTCGTGTGCTGGTATCTTTCTCTATGCTTAGCTTCTTTCTTTCTCCGCCAAGCTTCTCAAGCTCATCCCTGCTTAGGACAAGCAGGTGCAGTGGATAGTGTGTAGGGACACCGATCCTCTCCAGCTCCTCCCAAACCCTAGCAACTATAGAGGTCCTCTCACCACTATCCATAGCCCTATCGAAAACTATAGCTATATCAATATCGCTTAAAACAGTTAGCAGACCCCTAGCGGC
>JALXCO010000101.1 GCA_026990885.1 Desulfurococcales archaeon | reverse complement strand
TGGGGGGTTCAGGCCATTCGACAACCTCTCCAGAGCTAAAGAACGCTACGGTGTCATCACGATTGAGCGCACCGGCAGCAAATACGCCCCATATATTGCCTGGATTAGAGCTTGAATAGGGACCTCCATTGCCTATAGCCGCTACCGGTATTATGTTTCTCTCTAATAGAGCCTTGATTGCCGGAAGAAGATAGTTCGAATAATTACCTAAAGCCCCAAAACTCATGGAAACAACATGAGGCTTAAACGGTTCTCCCAGCACCTCGCTAACCTTTTGCCTAGTGTCACATATGTAGGGATCTGCAGCCCACTCAATTCCGGCAAGCACCTGGGCAAAGGTTCCAAAGCCTCCCGGCAATACTAGAGCATGGATAAACTTTGCGTTTGGAGCTACACCAACTAGAATAGATTCTGTGTCCCCGCCAACAGCTATAGATGTAACCCAAGTTCCGTGACCCTGCGTATCTCTGGGCTCGGAACAAACAGGATTGCCTTTCCCGTCAAACTCTATCCATCCCCCTGGATACTTGGGGTCATCTGGATCCACAGTAAAGATCTTGTCCCTTATAAGCGGATGATCTATATTCACACCAGTATCAAGAGTAGCTATAATTATATCCTTTCCAGTAACCCTAAACTCCTTCCATGTTGGAGTTACACCCATCCTAAAGAGAGCCCAGCTAACCAGAGAAGGAACACTCAACTCTTCCTGCTGCATAGCCTCAAAGCTGACTGGATAAAGTTGAAGTGGCTGTATCTGAAGCCTAAAGTTTGGGGCTATAGAACTTATTCTCAGATCGAGAGCAAGCCACGCTAGATCATTTATCGAAACATCAACCAATGCATAGGGGGCAAATGTATACTGCCTAATCACCTTTTGACCAAGATCCCTGATAAGGGTATCTAGGGAATCCATATCCCTAGCGATAATCACTGCCTCGGCTCTACCTTCATTGAGGACCTCTCTCTTCACCTCTGGATCTATAATACTGCTTGAAGCAACAATATTGAATGAGTAACTATACGATGCATAGGTAACGGCGCTAAACAATATTAATAGGGAAAACAGCAGAGCTATAGAGAACACTATATATCTACCCAATACACATCATCCTCAAAAATATTAGATAGAGCATAAACTTAAATTTAATTCTAAGTTAAAAATTACAGCAGAATTGTACTGTTAAATATTATTTGCTACTTGGCCCCTAAATCACACCTTCTTTATTTCTTTCCCACGATCTATATATAATATACCTTCGGAAATCAATGCCTCAATAAGTATTCTCTCTCTAGTGCTGAATCTCGATAGATCGTTAACCTTTATAGGTAGCTTACTCATCACGGCATCCAGAAAATCCCTATACACCACCAAGTCCCGAACAACATAGACCACACCATCATTGACGTATTTCTCTAGGCTATATGGTGTTCTCGCTATGATTTTTCTGGCCTCACCAATCGTTAGTATCTTCTCTTTTCTAATTGCATCTATAAAAACATCCGGTTTAGAGGTAGGGATAATCTTACTGCTGGTCTTTAAGAGATCTATATCAGATCTCATGTCCCTAATCATCTTTTCTAGCTCCCTAACCTTGTCCCAGAGATCCTTTACGATTTTCTCGGTATTTTCAATTCGCTCCCTTAGCTCATTCAGCTCTTTACTATATGTATCATCAACTGTAGCTACGGATATATCATTCGTGCCTGCTTTATCGGGCTTACCGTGCCTAGCCATATAACCTTTGCTGGTGCGAACAACAAGACCCCTTTCCCTCAGCCTATTAAGGGCTATCCTTACTGTAGTTAGACTCAAACCTGTTCCATCCGCAATTTCTCTAGGCTTAGAATTGGGATTCTTTTTAAGGTATGATAAAACTAGCTCGTCAGATGAACTCAAATTTATCCCAAATATAAATTAATGCTTACCATAATTATGTTTATAGTGTGGAGGGAATCGGGCATATAGATCAAGGCATTATAGATAACATGCTAACCCATGTAAGTTCTACTCTAGGTGTATAGCATGGGGACCTCTGCCGCAGATACATACGACTATATATTAATCGGTGGAGGGATACCAGCATTATTTGCTGCGAGAGAACTAATAGGTAGTGGTGGCAGGATAGCTATTTTAGAAAGAGATATCCTGTGTTCAGGTGCCGCATCGAGGTCTGCAGGTATAGTTACTGTGCAGCTACCATTAAGATTCGATGTGAAGGCATCGCTGAATTCGATTAGATTAATAGAGGAGATAGATAGATTGCTTGGGGATGACTATAGAATAATCAGATCGAGAGGTCTACTCACTCTACTACCTGGTTCTAGAATGCTGGATCGTTTTTCATTGATTCTAAAATCCAACAATATAAACTATAGAGTCATATACGATGACGAACTTAACCAGATAGTTAGTGATCTACGTGTAGACAGCGGTGAAGTTGGGTTGTATACAGATCGGGATCTAGTAATAGATGTATCAAGACTGTGCTCAGCGCTGAAAAGGGAGATATTAGATAGCGATGGGGTGATCTATGAAAAATGCGGGAGGGTAACGCTAAAGATAGGTGCAGACAGCAAAGTCTATAAAGTGAACGGTGAATGCATCAAGTACCCGTTAAAAGCCGGTACCTATATACTTAATGTAGGTGCGTACACAAGGGATTTCTTCATTGGCAACGGGCTCAAAGAACCCCTACCCAGACAGATATACTATAAATGCCAGCTGAGTAGCGTTACGTATAGGGTTAGAACAGAT
Source organism: Desulfurococcales archaeon (assembly GCA_026990885.1). GTDB lineage: Archaea > Thermoproteota > Thermoprotei_A > Sulfolobales > AG1 > WANO01. The sequence continues at coordinate 20,562 of JALXCO010000101.1, read as the reverse complement.
GTGCCAGTTATATTTGATTTATCAACCAGGGCATATATAGTGAAGGAATCGGAAAACAGGCTATTGGTGGGTGATGGTCCCTGCAGAGTAATTAATGACCCTAGCGAAGGGCTGTATATAGATCATGAAATACTCTATAAAGTGGTATTTGATCTGAGAGAAAGATTCCCAAGAATTGAAGAAGCAAAGATGGTTTCAAGCTGGGCCTATCCATGTGATACAACACATGATCTGCTACCGGTTCTAGGCGAACATGATGTATACAGGAACCTCTACCTGATCTATGGCTTAAGCTCGTACGGCATAACTAGAGGTCCCTATCTAGGTATACAGCTAGCAAAACTAGCTAGCGGGAGAAGAATAGATCCTGAATTAACACTGCTTAAACCATCTCGAGAGAGAGAAGGCAAAGATATGGATTTCACATGCTACGAACCACACACACCAATCATATAGGCATAATAGTGAAAACGAAAACAAAGAGATCTAAGCCGCTAACTAAATAAGCAACCCCTAATATATCTGGTATCTAAGTATAGCTACAACCCCCTGAAACGTTTTCTTGATCCATCCTCCCTCCGGAAGATCAGGGCTGATTATATATACGTGCGAGCCATTCTTTTTGGCCAGCTCCTCTAGCTCGTCTAACGCATCGTGATCCTCCACAACTATCAACTTATCTATAGCACCCATCTTCAATGCCTCCTTTATATCATTCAACCCGTATATAGCTAACCCATCATCCTTAACTAGATGCATCTTGAATTCCTCGACAGCACTTATAGACTCAACATATCTTTGACCCTTAATCAAGTGGGCCGCTTTATTCAATAGCTCCCTTACGCCAGGCTCGCCTTGATACGAAACATCTATAGGCTCACCTATAATTTTAGATCTAAGCCTATAGTCGAGGTAGCCACCCTTAATAAAGTCTATTTTAGAGTATCCGGGACCCCCTACTAATATGCCCTTAAGCTTCTTCTCCTCAAGCAAAGGTATGAAGTGCTTGTTAGCCTTCTCCCCCACTTTCTTGTAGAAGTCCTCAACCATCTGCTCAATGATTCTGTCAAATCTCCTCTGGCTCTGACCACCCTTAGAATGCTTACCCGGAATAAACTCATCCAGCTCTTCAAGAATTATATAGCCGCTTGGCTTCAGCAGGGCTATAGTTGCTTGGTCCCTCTCCACAATTATTATTCCATACACCTCAGACTCCTCAAGCATCGGCTCCAGAAATTCTGTATGGAACCATTTGTCTGTTCTGTAGAAGAAGACATTAACAGGGTCTGGCGGAGCAAAAACCAGGCATATGCTATCGCCGGAGTCGGGATTGACGCCGGCGAAAACAACCAGGCCTGTATCTGGGATCTTGTTTATCTTAGTTAATCTATCTATAGCCATACTCAGTGCCTGCTCAACAGCGTTTCTTGTTTTCTTTAGCTTTATATTTCCTGCTATCGATAGTTCTCTCCTCAATAACTCTAGAACATCAGACACAGGTCTCCCTGGAGGAATATATAGGCTCAGAAGAATAGTTGCTCCAGCCTTCCACTGTTTAACTGTATTTATAACGTTCCTTAACGTTCTCCTATCTATCTTCAGCTCGCTAAATTGATATCCCCCAAAATATATTTCAAAGAGAAATATAAGGTAAAGGCAGTTCTCTAGCGTGCATCTCTCGATGAAGGATATATATAGTCTTTAGGTGCATTCTTAAATATCTCCAGGTATCTCCTTAGGATCTTCGGGATCTCCACAACACCTTCCGGATCCTGGTTATTTTCGAGTATAGCCGTGATCGTCCTTGTGCTTGCTATAGCTGTTGAGTTTAGCGTGTGAACATAGCCTTTCTTCCTACCCTTTCTCCTAACATACTTTATCCTAAGCCTATAGCTCTGCCAATCAAGATCGTTGCTAGCACTCACCATCTCTCTAAATAAGCCTTGGGCAGGCATCCATACCTCGAGATCGTACTTCTTAGCTGCTGGAGCACCAAGATCCCCTGAGGCAATGTTTATAACCCTATACGGGAGCTCTAAACCCCTAAAAAGCTCCTCAGAGTTGGAGATGAGCTCCTCAAGCATATCCCAGCTCTGTTCAGGCAACGCATATATGAATTGTTCGATCTTGTGGAACTGGTGAACCCTGAAAATACCCTTGAGGTCCCTATTACCTGCACCAGCCTCCTTCCTGAAACAGGGGCTCATGCCAACATACTTAATTGGTAACCTATCCTCATCTATATCCTCGCCTTTATGCAGAGCCGCCAATGAATGCTCCGCAGTACCTATCAAATACAGGTCCTCACCCTCCACCTTGTAGATAGCATCTTTCAGACTCATATAGTCAGTAACCGCAGTAATCACTTCACCTCTAAGCATGTATGGAGGCACAACCAGAGTGTATCCCTTAGAAGTCATAATATCCACCGCATACAGCTGGAGAGCTATATCAAGCCACACTATATCATCAAATATATAGTAGAACCTGGAGCCAGCAACCTCCGAGGCCTTAACCGTATTACCCAGCCCAAGAACCTTTTCAAGCATATCAGCATGCCCAACAGGCTTCCAATCAATAACCCTATACCCCATCTCGTATCCCTGCAGCTGCTCCTTGAACCTGGCTAGATGCTCTCTATATACTTTAGCCAGCCCCCAAACCCTTACGACTCTTGAAGCTGACTCATCCCCTATGGGTACTGAATCATCAACTATATTGGGTAGAGAATAAAGGATCTTCTTTCTCTCATCCTCCACACGCTTAAGTTCAGCCTCTAGACCCTCTAATTCTTTAAGCACCTTCTTAGCCTGCTCGATCTTAGCTATACGTTCCTCGTGCGACCTAATCCTTGATATCTCCTCGCTAATCTTGTTATGTTTATGCCGCATCTCGTTTATCTTGCTCAATAGCTGCCTCCATCTAGTATCAATAGCCACTGCCTGATCGACTATAGACGGATCCATAAGCCTTTTCTTCACATGCTCCTTAAGTCTCTCAGGCTCCTTTCTAAGCATTTCTAGAATGCTCCAGCTCAAGGGACCTCCACATCGTATCTAAATACCACTAACCCTTATTAGCGTTTTATTTATAAGCTACACCCACAACTCTCTGTATCTAGCCCAGCCTTACCTATTTGACGACATCCTCTGCTTCCATTGCTCAACTATATCATATCCATATATCTCGAGAAACATCCTTCTACCCTCCTCAGTCATCTTCTCCGGCGTCCATGGAGGATCGTAGACAACATCAACATATATCTCCTTCGCTTCAGGCAATACACCAGCTAGAGTCTCGTAGACGTGGTAGGGCAGCTCTGTAGAGACTGGGCATCCTATAGCGGTCAAGGTCATAGTAACCGTTACCACTCCATCATCGCTGATGTCTATACCGTATATTAATCCGAGATCATATATCGATATCGGGATCTCGGGATCATATATCTTTTTCAGTGTGTCCACTATTCTCTTCTTCCACTCCTCTTTAACCTCCTTACTTAAACCCATTATGCCACCTAATATATACTATCCCTTAGAAATATAAATTGATTTAAACACGGGTTAACAAAAATAGATATAATATACTCTACTCACCCATCTAGGCATCAGCTATATCGAGTTATTAGCCTTGATTCTAGCCAACAATCTCTCGAACATATCAATAGATCTTATAAAGTAATTTATTCTTACATCCATATATTTCCGGAGATTCCTTGAAATATATCTACGATCACCTAGAACAACTATAGAATAATCGTGTGGTCCCCTTATAGATCTTCCTATCGATTGAAGTGTCTTGATCGATGCATCAAGGTTATATATGTAGTCATAGGCCCTGCTGTATCCTATCCTGCGGGATAATCTAGCTATCACCTCTACAGTTAAATCATCGTTTGAAGGATACGGAACACCAGCAACGAAAACAGACCTAATCAGCGAACCGCTTTCTGATATCAGCTCAACACCCTCCGCCACCTTACCTCCAGCAACTACATGTATAGATAGATTCGGCTCACTAAGGGCTCTAGATCTTAGCTCCTCCAGAGAGGTATCTCTATCTTCATAAACGCTATAAGCACACCCCGATATGTATTCAGCTATAGATCGCATCTGGATATAGCTTGGGTATATTATTAGCTTTACTCCATCCACAAATTCACATAGCTTATCGATATACGCAGCATACAGCCTATACATAGTTTCAGTACGCTCCTCATACCTTGAGGTTACCTCGGTCAACACTATCGACACTATATTGCTGTAGGGGGACCACGCACCATAGTCCTGCGCATCTATATACTTGATGTTTTCAAGATCCAGAACCTCCTCCATAAAGCTTTTTGGTGGCGGGGTCCCGGACATATATATAACTGCTCTATATCTATCCAGGGATTCCTTTAGCAAGCCGTAGTCTACAGCGGATACATTGATTCTAGATCCTCCATTACTATCGATCTGTATAAACACCTCGAATCTATCATCGAGAGCTAAAGATAGGGCTTTCGCAATACTGGTTAAGGCGAGCTCGTTTCTAGCTAGTTGATTAGATGTTAAATGCTGATCTTCTAGCAGTCTTTTCTTTATATCGATAATATAGTGCTCCATCTCATCGATTAGCTCTCTGGAGATTCCAAGATCATTTTTGCTGATCTTCACCAGCCTATTTCTATCCTTTACTTTTTCTATATAGCCAAGCACCCTATATAGGAATGATTCCAGCTCTTTACTATAGTCTACACCATATTTCTTCAATTCATTTAGAGACTGCCTAATTTTCTTAATCCCAAGCTCATATGAATAGATCGAGTACGGCTTCAGCACTATATGTGCCTCATCAACAATCACCATATAGCTTTTCGGATCTAGATCTTCAAAAACAGACTCAAAAAACTCTGTTGAGAATATATAGGGGTAAGTTAGCGCTATATAATCCGCTTTTCTAGCAAGATCCAGCAAAGCAAAGAATGGGCATGCGCTGAGCCCTCTAGCTATCTTTTTGGTGATCTCTGTATGGTGGATCCCTGACTTAACGATCTCAAATATCTCATCATCGCCAACATTACCTAGCTCTCTATAATAGCTACAGTTGCCTGTTGCTCTAAGTATCTGGCAGTTGATCCAGAAGTTATCAGGATCTATATTCCTACCCCTTAAAACAGGACACATTTTATGTGCGGAATGTATAAAGCTGTATCTCACCTCGCTATATTTACCACTAATTTTCCTGAGGTCCCTCAGTATAGGATCAATCTCATTCCTAGTTCTAACCGAATGAAGGGTAGGCGAGTTGGCTAGGCCAACAGATATAGCGAGAGCCGTTTTTCCAAATCCTGTCGGGGCTTTCAAAACTATATGCTTGAATCTATCCAGGCTTCCACTCAGAGCCTTCAATACCTCTCTTTGACCAGCTCTAAAGCTATTGTAGGGAAAAAACATATGCGCCAATAACGGCATCCAGTTATCTGTGTTATTAGCCTTAGCTATGCTCTAGGAGCCAGCCAATATATTATTGAGACGCCCCCCTCCATATTTATCTGGAGCCTCATAGGTTTGCCAGGCCCAAACCTCATGTTAACTACGGCATCGCTGGATAAGCCTTTAATCACAGGCTTAAGGAGATCTACGTGGTATTTCGAATTAAAAACCTCAAGCGATGACGACATAGATATTAGGCCTTTACCGAATGACAGCTCTGAATCGTACTCTTTATCTTCTCCAGAGGCATATACTCCTATCTTGTCCTTTACCACCCTAAACTCTAGCTCGTCCGAAATTGTGGCTACATCCTTAACCACTGTTGAGAGGGTATCTCCAGACATCTGTATATCCGCCTCAAGCTCAACATCTAGTTCACCGACACTCTCCACCTGCTCCTCCCTTATCCTTATATTAAACACTCTTTCAACCCCTGTCTTGGTATTGAACGCCGAGAGCTTAACCTCTCTAGCCCCATCCTCATAGCTTAAGATGACTTTGTCCCTTCTAGTTAGTCTCTTGATCGCTATTTGGAAATCGTCCTTCTCTAAAGTTAGCTGGGTCTCACTATCTACCTCTATCTCCTCAAACGAGTAGCTTGGTATATTAAGTATAACCATAGTTAGTTTGTCTGGCGAAAGACCCTTAATCTCTAAACCCTCTTGGGTAACGCTAATGGGGACCGCATCCAATGTGGCCAACACGCCTGTTGTGAGCTTCTTGAACGATGATCCGTCGGGATAGGTCAACTTAAACAATAGATATCTCCCATTATTCATTGCTTATGTTAGAGGTTATATTATTAATTACTCGCTCTATAAAATCTCTCCTTATTCTCCTATCAAACTGTATTAACACCATTTTATTGTCTTGATCCTTTTTAATCAACTTGATCTTATCCACAACAACACGCCCTTTTATAAAGTCGGACTCGCTTTTTTGTGGTATGATATACTCTCTAAATTTTCTATTCATTATACTGTAGTACTCATCAAAATTCTCTAGTATCCTTATAGAGTCACTTAGATCCACCGACGGCTCCATACCGGAACTTTCCTTAATATATCTCAACATTCTTAACGCAATATCTAGCGATGCCTCAACCACAGTGTAGCCGTATTTATCGAAAACCTTTACCTTGCTGGCTTCATCTCCCATTGCCCCTAACCTGTCTAGAGATATGCGTCATCTCAATTTAATTTTTGGCTCAACCTATATAATTTGGTATAAATCGGAAAAATACGGATGATGAGGGGTGCAAAAGCCGAAAAACTATAGTTCCCCATGCTATGTGGTGTGCGCTCTTCGCTGATCTATCATGAATATTTTTTATGCAATTCTCGACTATTCTTAAAGCATTTTCAATATAAAAAATATAACTCCACTAAATCAATTAAACTTGGTAGAGGTGCATGGTGAACTACACAAAACTATTAAAAGGCATATCTAAATCAACATCGATAGCCGTATTGATCGGAATAGTACTAGTTGCTATAGGAGCATTTCTAGCATTTGGAGGATTAGCACCACAGCAGACACCGACAGTAACGACCCCTATAGAAACCCCTACAGAGGAGAAGAAACCCACACCGCAAAAAGAAGAGACCACACCGGCACAGGAGCAACGCTTAGGTATACCAGTTCAGAAGATAGTGATAATAACAACAACTGAAGCAGACGATCCACAGAGATGGGCAGCTGTACAAGCTATAGCCGAGGAATGGAGAAAACTAGGCTTCGAAGTTGAAGTTATAGGATTGGAACCCTCGCAGGTAGATAAGAAATGCTACTATGAGTGGGACTTCGATGTGTGTGTATTTGGGTGGGGAGCCAGAATAGATAGACTTGATCCAAATCTATTTCTAAGCCTAATAACCACCGGAGAAATAGGAGAGAAAGGCCAGGGAGCAAACAACCCAACAGGGTACTCTAACCCCGAATACGACAAACTGTATGAGGAGCAGAGAAGAACTCTAGATATAGAGAAAAGAAGAGAGATAGTATTTAAGCTACAGGAGCTATGGTTTGAAGAGGTCCCCCGATTCAATATATACCACAGCTTCGTTATAGCCGCATACAACTCCGAGAAATGGAGCGACCCACTGATAATGCCTGGAGTACCGCTATTCCATGAGTGGCAACCCTTCTTCATCACCCCGAAGCAGGGGGGTATGCAGGAGCTGATCTATGGAAGCCATGTTGAGCCCGACAGCCTTAATCCTCTCGGAGCAACACTGATATTTTCGTGGTTCGTGCTCAAAAACATATATGATACGCTAGTTAGACTCTCCCCATCAGGTCAGCCGGTGCCGTGGCTAGCTGAAAGCATCGAGGTGGAATCGCCTACAAGCATACTCATCAAGATAAGGGAGAACGCAAAATTCCATGACGGTAAACCCATAACCGCAGAGGACGTCAAGTTTAGCTATGAGTATTTCATAGCCAATGAATTCGCGTACTTTAGGCCCTACTGGAAGAATGTGGATCGTGTAGAGGTGGTGGATAAATACACAGTGAGAATATATCTGAAAGAGCCTGATGCAACCTTCGTAACTAACTCTCTATATATGATCCCAATTCTACCTAAACACGTGTGGGAAAACGTAGAGAATCCTTCAGCTCTAAGCGAGGAAGAGGTCTTTGAGAAACTCAAAGTAGGCTCCGGACCCTTCAAATTCGTTCAGTGGGTCAAGAAGGAGTTCATAGAGTTAGAGGCGTTTAAGGAGCATTTCGCATTCAACGGAATAACTGCGGGTGATTTCGAGGTCCCTAACCTAAAGGTGTCTAAACTAATAATCAAGATATACGGGGACCTCGAGGGAGTAGTTAATGCACTAATAACTAAAGAGGTGGATGCTACAGCTGTTGGCCTTCTACCCGGCCATATAGAGACTCTCGAGAAGTATGATTATATAACCGTGATAAAGGCGAGATCTTTCGCTCTCAACGCTGATCTAATGTTCAACGTCAGAAAATCGCCATTCGACATTAAGGAGGTTAGACAGGCCCTCCTATATGCGATACCATACGACTATATCATCGAGGTTATTCTTAAGGGACTCGGCGAGAAGGGATATATTATAGCGCCGGTAAATAGCTTCTGGCATAACCCCGATGTTAGGCAATACGAGTATAACCCGGAGAAAGCAAGAGAACTGCTAGCCTCTGCAGGATTCATGTGGGATGATAAGGGCAGGATATACTATCCTCCAGGATTCACGCCTAAAAAGCCGGAGGATCCATAGATAAAATTTTTCGAGGGCTGAAAAATACTATGAGCTCTTTTTTTGTTAAAATACTCCTAAAAATTATATCTGTAGTAATTCTATTCTACATTATACTTACCTTTCAATTCTTCCTTTTCAGACTAGCCCTTCCCGACCCCACAACAATATTCCTCAGGGAAGGATTAAGCCCTGAAGATAGGGAACTGATAAAAAAGATGTTTGGTCTAGATCAGCCTCTCCATATACAGTATATCTCATACATAGTTAACTTCTTTAAAGGGGACATGGGCATTTCGTTCCTCTATAAGGTTCCTGTAAGCACTATAGTCTTTGACCGGCTTCTCAACACAGCAATAATATTGATCCCGGCGATAATAACGGCGTTTATTATAGCGTGGAAGCTGGGATCATATATAGCATGGCACCGAGGAAAATTCGTTGAGAAAATATCTGTTGTATGGATCATGATTATCCATTCAGCACCACTTTTTTGGCTAGGCATGATTGCCCTGCTATTTTTCAGCGTTCAACTTCAGATATTCCCTATCGGTGGTATGAGGACCCCTCCCTACCAAGCCGCCAATTTCCTTGAAAAGATCCTACATATAGACTTCCTATACCACTGGATACTGCCCTATACAATTCTAACCATCTACTTTCTCTCAACACCCACGCTAATAATGAGGACCGCCATGATCACCACACTCGGTGAAGACTTTATAAATGTTCTAGAAGCGATAGGGCACCCAAAAAAGAAAATAATTAGAGACACAGCTAGATACAGTATCTTGCCTCTCTTAACCCAAGGAGGAATAACTATAGGTTTAGCGTTTGGAGGCTCTATAGCGTTTGAAACTGTCTTCTCGTGGCCAGGGATAGGTAGAGAGATCCTTATAGCCTTCAATAATCTAGACTATCCGCTTGCTCAAGGGATCTTCGCCGTTCTATCCTTAGCGGTAATCATTAGCAACACAACTGTAGATATGCTGTATTCGTATCTTGATCCTAGAATTAGAAGGGGCTGAAAATGATCGGTTCAATACCTAAAATTCTCAAGGAACTGAAATCAGATAGAATGGGCTTCATAGGATTAGCCATGCTTATATCGATCGTGTTATTCAGCGTTGTTGGTAGCCTAATATACAATGTTGACCCCGATACCGTGTTTTTCGATAATGTCTTCCGCATCTACTTTATTGAGGACGAAAGCAACGTTGAATCGGTTACTATAGAGATCCAGAATCTCAACATATCATTTATCGATATTGAGCCCGGAATCCTGGTGTTTGGTTCTGGCGAGCTAATTAAGATAATCGACCTCGACGGCTATAGAGAGAAGACAGTAGAGCTAAGCAGCGATTTAGGTATGTTGACCTCTCTGGATGTGATTAGAGCGGATACAGATAAGTATCTTATTTACCTGTCATTTGAAAGAGGTGTAATATCTGTTTTTGAGGCGTTGTTGCTTGGGGCTGATATCTCTGTTTCAAACACTAGAAACATAGAAGTAAACTATTTACTGAAACAAATTAAAGCTGCAGATAATGGAGATGTATTGGTTGGTGTGGATATAAATAATAGAATTATCTTTATCGATCTAGATACACAAACAATAAAGGCAGTAGCTAATGTAGGATTTGAAGTTAATTCTATATCCGCATGCCTACCCAATATCTATGTAGCTGGAGCTGGAGGCTATCTAGCTATAGTTAATGCTGAAACCAGCAAAGTTGCTATGTACAGGCCTATATATGAAGAGCTTTTGAGCATCGACACGCTATGTGATCAAAACACAGCTGTGGCTGTCGGTAAATTCGGCTCTATAGCTATATATAGGGATGGGAAGATATCGAGTATTGTAACCGGTATAGTTGAGGATCTTTACGATGTGAAGTATTCTAAAGATAGGAAACTTTTCATTGCTGGCGGTAAAGATGGAGCCGTATTGGAGATTGATCCCTTTAAGGAAACGTTTTATATGCTCGATATAGATGCTGTGGACTCCGACATTAAGATATTGTTACCGCTAAAAGATCGATCGATTATAGCGGCATCATTCGGAACATATGTAAGAGCTCTTAAACCACCGTCAATAGATCATCCATTCGGAACCACATACTATGGTAGAGACCTATTGGCGCAGGTGCTGGAAGGCATAAGAACATCCCTATTTATTGGCTTGGTTATAGCTCTAGCTGTAGAGGCGATAGGATTTCTAATAGGTTTAGTATCCGGCTACTTTGGGGGTAAAGTGGATCGCTTAACCACAAGTATAATTAACTTCATGTACTCAATACCGCTAGAGCCGTTCGCGATCATGTTGGCCATAATATATAGGCCAAGCCTGACAACGGTTATAGTAGCTATCACGCTCCTCATATGGAGAACAACGGCTAGAATAATAAGGTCGCAGGTTATTCAAGTATCAAATACCCCTATGATCGAGTCGGTCAGAGCCCTCGGAGCAAGCCATATAAGAATACTATTAAAGCATGTAGCCCCCGCAGTAATGCCGTTGGCCCTACTAGACTTCGCCACAGTTATAGCCTACGCCATACTCGCCGAGTCGACACTCAGCTTTCTAGGTGTCGGCTCCCAGGAATTATACACCTTAGGAAACATACTTAATAGGGCTAGGATTACTGGAGCCTGGCGAGAGGCTTGGTGGACCACACTGATACCTGGAGTTTTCATAACCCTGATAGTGCTGTCTATCTATATGGTTATTAGATCCCTAGAAAAGATCTATAATCCAAGACTATCAACACAATTCTAGACAAGTTGTTTACTTAGTGTAATCAGATATAATTGTATATGCGGAATTTCTACCTGGAATCCCAGTTATCTGGCCACCAGGCCATGCTCCAGCACCCCCAATATACAGCCCCTTTACGGGTGTCCTATACCCCCAACCACATACAGGCCTACAGCTAAACATGTATTCCTTCGTCATTGGCAAATGATTGAGGTAGCCTCCCTTAACACTGAAAATCGATTCGAGGTCCCTGGACGTCAGTATATCTATAGCTTTTACGTTTTCCGAACCCATATTAGTTATGTATTCAGCAAGCCCCTCTATATTGGGGGTCCCAACCGATACAACAAGTCTGTCTCGGACTATCATTTCACCTATAGATAGCTGGAAAATAGATTCTCTATAGTTTTCCAGTGGATCTATAAGCTTTGGCTTCTCATTAAAAACTATAGTTATCTTAGCCACATCCAGCATGTATCTAGAAAGATTATTTAAACGCTCTACATATTTATAATCTATCACGTTGTGGTCAAGCAGATCTATTAATGTGTTGACCGGGCTAGCAGTCGATAATATGATGTCACCCTCAATCACCTTACCAGATTCAAGCTCTACACCCTTCACCTCCAGATTGTTTTTGTCCACCAATATCTTCTCCACCTTGGTGCTGAACCTGAATCTAACCCCATGATCGATGGCCCTGCTATATAGAGCCCTTATTAATGCACCGACACCTAAATATCTACCCCAAACAGGGTAGTACCACGCCATCGGAGGATTATAGTATACCAGCGTAAACAGAGGCTCGCTATAGTATATAGGAAAAATAAACATTGGCCAAAGGTATTCAGGAAATAGTTCCTCAAGGTATTCTTTAACTGTTTTTTCTACTAGCACTTTTGCTTCGGGATCATTATATAGATCATCTATGCTGGGAGGAGAGGTAGTTAAAAGATATCTGCTTAACATAATATTGTAGTACCTCGCCATATCATCTATAAACACCTTAACTTTCCGATCTAGATCCAGCTTTTTAAATTCATCGATACGCTTGCTAGGGGACCTCCACCACCTAATATAGCTGTTTCTATCAATCTGATATACAGCTATAGGATCTGGATAGTATTTACCAACACTAACTCCAGTCTCTCTATAGATAACGTCAGGGATTAATCCAACTACATAAGCCCCTATAGGGACCTCAACGCCTCCAAGATACGTTGTACCTGCCATCCCACCGGGAAAAGCTAGTTTCTCTAGGACCTCAACCTGGAATCCATTTCTAGCTAATATAATACTCGCTACCAACCCATTATGGCCTGACCCTATAACCAGTACTTTTTTGTTCATAGCTGAAACCACCCTACTATTCTGTTGCTTCTGCTTATAGGTATCGCCTCATATATAGCTCGGAGTATTTTTTTACTTTAACCGGTGTCTCAACAGCTAATGCGGCAGCACCCACCACCCCAACATTGTCGCCGAAGTGTGTTTTCTCTATCTTGGGTCTTCCAACAATTAGGTATTTATCGATGTTGTCGTCAATGTATTTTTTAAATATATCCCAGTTGCTGGTTGCTACCGAACCTCCAACAACTATGATCTCTGGATCATATACGTTGGCTACAGAAGCTATGCCGGCAGTACAGGATCTAAGAATGACGTTATCTATAAACTCTAGGGCTATAGGATCGTTCTCCCTGTATAACTTAAAAATCTCTTCCGGCATCTTTATCTTGTATCTATCAGCCATCTGCTTTGGTACTTTCTTTCCATGGATAAACCTGTTGAAGTTAGAAACAATCCTGCTTCCTGAAGCTATACCCTCCCAGTGGCCTAATCCACCACAACCACACCTGTATTGCCCGGTATAGTCAACAACTATGTGGCCTATTTCATGCGCATTACCGTCTTTACCTATAAGGAGGTTTGAATCAACTATAGCTCCTCCACCTATACCCGAGCTTATAGTGATATATACCAGATTCTCTATATTTTTCCTATAGAAAAAAATATACTCTCCCCACGCACTGGCTACGGCATCATTAACCAGATATACAGGTATCTTTAAGCTATTAACTATAGGTTTTGCTAGTATATGGTTCTTTACTGGAGCATTGGGGGTGTTCACTATATTGCCGCTTCCCAGATCGAGAGGTCCAATAGCTCCTATACCTAGCCCCTGTATCTTTCCATATTTATTGGTAACCTCCTTATAGAAGGATATGATAAGGCTAGATACAGTATACTCATTTGCATTCAGCGGGTAAGTATGCTTCACTCTATATATCACTTCTCCTTTGCCATCAACAACACCAATTCTTATATAGGTAGCCCCTACATCCACACCTACATATAGCTCCATATAATCATTCCTGCATATACTTTATTAACCCAGCTATTTTATTATGGAGAGAAGCTCATCTATGTCGCTTTTTCTAGTTATTATAACTAGCCGGTCGCCTGGCTGTAGCTCGTCCAATTTGTGGGGCTCGTACATTGAATCCTCTCTTACGACAAGCAGTATCTTTGATTCACGCGAATTTATCTTTAAATCCAGGGGTGATTTTCCAACTGACTTGTCGTAGGGCTCGATTTCGACAACGATCAGTGTTATTGGGTTCTCATCCTCTGTTTCGCTATTTAACTCTATATATGATTTCATACCTGACTTCATTTCCGAAAGTATAGTTGAATATATGTGCTCGGCCACAATCTCCGATTCGTTGACCGGCACACCCAACTCCATTTGCGTGACCATTTTAGCTGTTTTCTCGCCATGTACCCTAGCTATTCTTATTGGGACACCATACATTTTGGCCACCATTAATATGTAGAGGTTCGCATAGTCTTGATTCGTTAGAGCTATTACTGCATCGAGCGATTTTATGTCCACCTCATCATATAGATCGGGGTTTGTAGCGTCGCGAGCTATACCAACAACATCAAGCTTATTAGAGATCTCTCTAACTATATCGGGGTTTTTATCTACTACAATAACCTCATGATCATTCATGACTAACTGCTCTACTATGATCCTACCTACATGACCCAATCCTACAAGCATAACTCGCATCTATTTTCTCACCTATTGCCATGGGGAAGCCCGTTGCTTGATTTGAGTATTCCAATTCTATCTATAAACCTTTAAATATTAATATTTAAGTCTGCATTACCAGATAGGGCTTACGGATCTTAGCTATCGGCGCTTTGTAATTGTTATGAACTGATGCATAGAAATTATTATATAACCCTTCTACCCATAACCTAAAATTGGGAGTATAGCTAGTGTCTGAGCATGATTCCGCCGCAAGCATCCTTGACTTGATAGCCAGCGTGTTCCAAGGAGCCTATGAACCCTTATCATCTATATTGATCCTCGTAATGACAATAGTAATAATTTATATCGCGGCTAAATTCATTTTGAGGGGTATGATCCATGGAAAGATCGTTAGCAAGGATATAGCATCAAAATTAATGGCACCTATAGACGTTGTTTTACTGCTTGTCTTGATAGTTGTAGGCGTTTTCATTGTTACCCAGAATCCAATCCTCCTATATACATCAATAGGGATCATAATTATCATAGCTATATTAATGATCTATCCCATACTGTCCTATAGCGCTTATTTGGGTGCAGAATCATCTAACCTGCTTGTACCCGGTAAATACATAAAGATAACAGATCTGAATCCAGAGATCAGTGGTGTCATAAGAAAGGTTAATTATTTTAAGGTATCTATAGAGAGATACGACGGAAGCATTATTGAGATTCCGATCCTGCCATTGCTAAAACATATGTCGATAGTTAAGGAGCCGAGACATGAATTTGAAATGTATCTTAAGATCCGGAGACTAGGCATACCCATTAGGGACGAACTGGCACAATTTGAAGCCATTGTAGAGGATTATTTAAGAGACAAGGGGCTTTCCAACGGATCACAAATAAGGCTCCTAGCTTACACCTCTGAGATCTTGGTTCTATTAGTTAAAATACCTTCCAGATTTATTATCCCATCAAATAGAGAAATCAACGAGATATTAACTCATCTGGACTCGAAGCTTGGTGAACGTGTTATCGAGGTGAAAGTTGAGACATAGGTTAAAGCTGTATTATTCCATTCTATATTTGATTGATGACTGTGGTGGTTAAGAAGATCAAATGGGTGGAATATTATAATATGGACCATAATATACACGCTATCAAATCTTACGTTTGCCCTAGGCATAATTATGATTATTCCTGCAGTTATAGATTACTATAATAATTCAGAAACATATATATTCTTTCTATATACATCGATTGCTGTAGTTAGCGTATCGCTTCTGATTTCTGTCATCTCGAGAAAAAGGAGTATGGAATCTCTAACCCTTACTCAGGCTATTGGCGTCTCCTCTATAGCCTGGATCCTTATACCCGGAATATCATCCATACCTTTAGCTTTGTCGACCAATAGATCTTTTCTCGACTCGTTTTTTGAGTCTATGAGCGGCTTTACTGGTACTGGACTAACACTATTCGACCCGGCAGATCTTTCCACAGGTATAAAGCTTTGGAGATCACTGATGCAGTGGTCTGGCGAGTTTGGGCTGGTTGTATTTCTGCTAGCCTTCGCTCCTGGCCTGAGAGTTTTCATAAAGCAGCTTTTTGCTGTAGAGAGGGATCGAACACCATTTATATCAATAAAATATGTTGCTAGAAGGGCTCTAATGATCTATCTGACCTATACGGTTTTCGGTATAGCCATATTATCTGTATTTGGCATGGATATATTCGATGCTATAAACCACTCTATGACAGGTATAGCCACAGGCGGCATGTCGAACCTGTCGGAGGGGTATATGAGATATGTAGATAACAACAGTATTCTTATAGCTACAATAATAATCATGATTCTAGGAACCATAAGTTTTAGAGACCACATACTACTGTTTTCAGGAAGATTCAAAGAGCTCTCTAAGTCGCCCGAATTAAAGCTTCTTATAGCGATTATATTCTTGAGCATCATAAGCTTATACATGATGCCTTCGATAACTACCGATCTGGGTGGAGAGCTAACGACGATTTTTACTGTAGTATCGGCACTATCCACCACCGGATTCCAGCCCACAGACCTAAGTAATGTTAATGATGCAACCAAAGCATACATTATATTATTTATGACGATTGGTGGAGCTACATTTTCCACTGCTGGTGGGATTAAGCTTCTTAGGGTAATAGCTATATTCAACGAGCTATCATATAGATCCGCTATAATGTTTGCTCGACCAGGAGTAATTATAAGGAGAGCTATAGGCGCTCACCCCATCACATCTGAGGAGCTTCTGGAGCTACTTTCTCCAATACCCATCTATATATCTCTGCAGTTTCTGTTGAGCCTGGCTCTTTCGGTGATAGGCAACTATAGATTTATAGATGCACTGTTCGAGATAACTAGCGCCATGTCCTGTGTAGGGTTAAGTGTAGGGATTACAGCGCCTGATTCGGATCCTATAATTAAAGTCATCATTATTATAGCCATGTATCTTGGTAGACTTGAATTTCTACAGCTAATGCTCATATTAGGCTATATATCTTCCGAGAAAGTAAGAAGGGCCCTAAAGTAACACCCATAAATCTAGCAACCTATAGGACTCGAGCATACAGCTCCTCCAGACGCCTTTAAAATGCTTCTAGCTACTCACACTCGACAGCCTTTGTCTAAGCTTATTCCTCGTCTCCACCCCCATCATGCTGCTGTCTGGCCGAGCTCTCAAACATAACAAGAGCCAATTAGAACCGCAGAAAGCAAATAAAACCTAGGGACGACAACACGAATTCTTAACCAATGAAAATCTTATATATGTTACATACCAATGATTATAAGTGGGTAATTAGGGGTTGAATAGGAGGAGAGATAAGGGAAAATCGCATTCAACAAGACCAGTTAGGGCAGGGCCCCCAAAATGGGTTAGGATGACTCCTGAAGAGATAGAAACTATAGTTCTTGAACTATATAAGATGGGTTATCCACCATCAATGATAGGTATAATATTAAGGGACCAATACGGCATCCCAAGTGTTAGAAACGTTCTCGGGATGAAACTGCTTAAGGTCCTTGAGAAAAACGGTGTGAAAATCGAAATACCCGAAGATCTATTCAACCTGATGAGAAGAGCCGTTAATCTCAGAAGGCATCTTGAAGAGCATCCGAAAGATCTCCATTCTAAACGTGGGCTCATGGAGATCGAATCAAAAATAAGAAGACTAGAGAAATACTATAAGAGAATAGGTAGGCTTCCAGCATCATGGAAATATGATCCTGAGAAAGCAAGAATTCTAGTTGCCCAAGTTTCTATGGCATCGTCCTAAAGCGGTAATTATAAGGTAGAGTCTCAATAATAATATAGCGTTATATAGTATTTTGAATTCTATATTAAAAACGGGATATAATGCTTGGATAACTCAAGTAGAGACAGCAATCTACATAAATATCTAGAAGAATACATTAGGGAAGGATATGTTGAATGCCTATATAATCCAGATATAGATTCAATAATAGCCCTATCTATACTTGTTAGAGCTTTAAATGCGAATAGCGTTAATATTGGTATATCTTCAATATATGAAATTCAGGACCATAGCGAAACCAAATATAGCAATATTGGAATAGGCACGGTTCTTATAGGTAATAGATCTATTAGTATAGCTAGAAACGCGTCACACAGCACACACAGCAGCAATGTAATTAAACCTCAGGGCTCCATAACAGAGTATGTATTTAGCAGTATCAGTAAAATATATAAGCTACCTAAAGATCTGAGAAGCATATCAGTAGTTGGCCATCTCTATCACTACACTGACAATGGTTTATTGAGCGGTGTTGATGATCGCTATATTAAGGATCTCGGCAACATATTTGGGGAGGATTCTATCGCCATTAAAAACGGGTTAAAGGTCCACAGGTATGGAGGAGAATTTGATTTAGTGTATGTTCTATCTAATAGTCTTGACCCATATATACCCCTCTCAAAAGAGAGCATCAAAAATATAATCGATGCAACCAGTAATGAGACTAGCGAATCAACTGAAGAGGTCCTTAAGGAAATAGCTAAATCTATCAATGAAAAAATCGGCAGAGATCTAGTTAAAAAAGGATTGAAGCCTCTATATGGGGAGAACTATCCGTTTATAGATCCTTATGACGCCTCAATATGTATAAGCTCTATAGCTTCTCTTGATCCATCGACACTAGCGCTATATATATCATCCGGGTTCACCGGAATATCTCTACTGGCATTAAAATGCAGCAATATATTTGCCGAGATCAAAAATTATTTAGATCAGCTACTGATAAATAAGGAGATTAGAAGCCACACAATATCCATTAAAGGTGTAAGGATGACCATTTACCCCTCACTAAAATACAGCATAGTGAGGCCTGTGCACAATATATTATCGGCATTGAATCATTATAAGGGGACAATACCTATATACGATATCGATGGAAAATATGTTTTAATAATAGAGAATCCCAGCATCGGTGAAAAAATAATGGAGCTGAGTATCGAAGTAACTGGTGGAGGTCTAGCAATAATTCACGATCTGGAGAAACACGTTGAGGCTATAAAGCTATGGAGCCACTACTAGAGATAACTGCTAAAATAAACACCGATAACGAGTCTTTAAGCAAAACCATAGAAAACTCATTGAAGCCTGATAATATAGATATACCTAGTGGAATAGATCTTAATGTTGAAACAGAGAAAGAAACTATAGTTATTACCGTTAGATGTAGCGAGGAAAAGATCCTAAGTTGCAGAGAAACCATGGATGAGATATTAGCCCTGGTAAAGTCAATTTTAGAAATCATCACTTAACTATTAATATAGGAACCCTCGAATCCCTAACCACGCTTATAGATACGCTACCTAGCAATATCCTTTTAAATGTGGACAGACCCCTGCTACCTATAACTATAAGATCTATATCATTCTCAGCTGCATATTTCACAATCATCGACGCAGGATCTCCTTGAATAACCACAGATTTTACTTTGGCAACACCCTTAGAGCTAGATATTTCTACAGCCTCTTTATTTATGACGTGAGCCCTATTAGTTAAATTTTCTATAACCTCCTTGGGTATAGGTGCATCAATAAGTGAGTTGATAGAAAAAATATCAATAACGGTAATTATATGGAGCTCGGATCCTACCTGTTTCGCGAGATCTATAGCAACATTAAGGGCCTTTTTAGCGTGTTCAGAGCCGTCATAGCCCACAAGTATCTTTCTAAACAAGCATGAGTCACCAAAAACGCTTATTCTATTATAGATTTTTTAGTATTATAACTATTTAACTCTATTACGAGGTTACCGACTGTGAACAGTAAACAAACTAGGAGGGACCTCCCATATATTGTGGTATTTACCACTGCAACGATGGATGGCAAAATAGCTTCAAAGACTCGATTCAGTGAGCTAAGCTGTCCTATAGATCTGAAGAGGCTACATAAGGCTCGACTAGAGCTTGGAGCGGTAATGATCGGAGCAAATACAGCGCTAATCGATGACCCCAGCCTGAGGCTAAAATACTTTCAGGGACCGAATCCTGTTAGGATTGTCGTTGATGGAAAGCTTAGAATACATAAAGATCTTAGGTTAATAAGGGAGAAAATCTCAAAGACGATAATAGTTACTGGAGAAAGCGCTGATAGAGCTAAAATTAAAGAATTCAGAGATTTAGGTGTTGATGTATTAACTCTAAGAGACACAAATGGCATACTTGACATGACTGATGTCGCTAGAGCTCTAAAAGATATAGGTATAGATAAGATACTTGTGGAGGGTGGAGGAGAGCTTATTTGGAGCCTTGTTTCAAAAGACCTTGTTGACGAGTTTAGAATAACCTATACTGGATATATATTTGGTGGTAGAGATTCCGTCTCTATTGTGGGTGGCGAGGGTTTTAGAGATAAATACGAGTCGCCAAGCTACACAATTAAGAGTTTTGAACTATGTGAATGTGGTAGAGAGATACATGTGGTATATTTGAGAGAATATAAATAGAGCTAGTGCATACACAACTATGTCTATAGATTAAGTTTATATATTATATAAAAT
>JALXCO010000100.1:635-7143 GCA_026990885.1 Desulfurococcales archaeon | reverse complement strand
GCACAGCTGTATGTGTGTATGTATTTGCCGTTAACCACCTTTATGTAGTATACTGGGATATTTGGATCGTATCTTAGAAAAGCCACATAGATGTCGTCTTCATAGTCTATATATATAATTATGCATCCATCGCCATTCTCTAGAGCTACTTTTTCTGCTCCGTGATCTATGAAGAGATCTTTAATTCTACTATGTTGCTCTAGCCACGGTTCACCATTCATTTTCTGATCCTTAATAATTCAGTTAGCTTAGATATACTGTCCAGCGTCTCTAGATTCCAGATGATCCTGGTGATCTCTTTGGCATCATTCTCATCGATCGCATCACCGACACACCTATAGAATTTCTGCTCTACATCCTCGCGCTTCATTGGATTCCTGAAGTGGCCTTTTGGATAGGTTACGGTTTCCTCATACATTTCCCCTTCTCTCACATATATTCTTATTCTGTTGGGTATCCCCTCTGGATAGATTTCATCGAACTGGCTGTTTATCATTACCTTCATCTTCCCCATTATAGATCTAACATCGTCGGCCAGCACTTTCTCGTCTGAGAACGAGTCTATCCATATATATCCATCTATTAGTGCCCTAGCTACAATATACGGTAAACTA
The DNA here is from genome assembly GCA_026990885.1 of Desulfurococcales archaeon. GTDB lineage: Archaea > Thermoproteota > Thermoprotei_A > Sulfolobales > AG1 > WANO01. Next base: position 6,529 of record JALXCO010000100.1, on the reverse strand, counting down.
TGATCGGCTGTTTCCCTGGTTTTCGGATCCCATTTATCAGGATCCTTTACTATAATTTTATAGCTAACAGTGAATGTCTCGATCTCTATCAGCTCTATTTCGGAAAGGGACCTGATCTTCTCCCTAAGCTTTAGTGCGGCCTCTACAGCAGACATGGCGTGGTACTCAACTGGCCAGTTCTTTATAGAGGTTCTTAAAACCCTAAACTCCTCATTTTTCACACCGCCAAAATTCTCTATATCAAAACTTGTCTTCGATATAACGTTGAAGAAGCCGAACTCGCCTTCAAAAACAGGTGATGGGCCAGTTACACCCTCGGACGCCAGGAGACTCAAGACAAGGCCTTTCATAGATGAGAATGCCGCGGTTGAGCCTTTCCACATGCTTAAGGTGCCTGCTCTTGTTTGCCTTAAAGACACGCTTTCATTCACGGCTAGATTTATAGCGTTGTATGTTTTCTCTATAGGTAGATCCAGTAGTTTAGATATTCCGGCCGCTGTACCTATAGCTATATAGGTTACGTGATCAACGCCTATACTCCTAACCGAGAACGCGTCGCCTAAGCGTGCTGCGATTTCGTATGCTGCAGCAATTCCCATAATAAGGTCTTTTCCGCCTAAGCCGTAATCTTCGCCAGCAGCGATCAATGCAGGGATCATATCGCTTGGATGCATCGCCTCCTTAGAGAGGTATGTGTCGTTGAAGTCTAGATATCTCACCGCTATCCCGTTGGCCAATGCTGCATAGCTGGGTATGGTCTTTACTCCATCGCCCCATATATATGATCCGCTGCTCCCACTTGCTGGTGCTGCTCGCCTAGCTATTGATCTTGCGGCCTTCACAGGTGGGGCGTTGTATGCGGCTATAGCTACGCCTATAGAATCCAGTATTCTTTTTTTAATTTCTTCCCGGGTTTTCTCATCTATTAATTCATATTCCAGCTGATCTATATACGAGGCTATTTTCATCGCAAGATCTTTCTTACTGCTCATAAGCATCCTTATAAAATTAAAGTTTGTACATAATAAATGTGAGCCAGATTAGGTGGAGCCTATGAGATATGGTGTTGTTAGCGATACACACGATAATATAGCTAATATCGAGAAGGCTATAAAGATCTTTAAGTCAAGGAACATAGACACAGTTATACATCTGGGAGATATAATAGCTCCGTTTTCCCTAGCTAAATTTCTTAGATCCGGCTTTAGAGTCATAGCTGTATACGGCAATAATGATGGGGAGAAGATGGGTCTATATACCATGGCTTCATCAGCTGGAAGTAGCATATATGAGCAGCCCCACACATTGAATTTAGGTGGTAAGCGCATACTTCTGGTTCATGGTCTAGGTGATCCTGACACCACCAGATCTTTTATCGACTACATAGCTAGAAGTGGTGCATACGACATTGTGCTATATGGGCATACACACAGCATAGATGTTAGAAGGATTAATGGTACATTAGTTGTGAATCCTGGTGAGACGTGTGGATATTTAACTGGTAAGTCTACTTTGGGTGTTTTGGATATCGAATCTATGGATATAGAGATTATAGAGATCTAGGTGGGTAGATATAGATCTGGGAAGAGTAAGGCTTTATCTAGACCATAATGTGTTAGGTGCTGACTCTTCATATAGCCAAATGCTTGAGGGGCTTCATGCTTCAGGTGTTTTTATAGATCTAACAGGCACTGATTCAATTAGCTATAGTGATATTATAGAAGTATTTCGGAGGTTTGGGATAGTTAAGGTTGATGATCTAAATAGGATGGACGCCATACTGCTTATAGATCCATTAAATCACCCGAAAGATCTTAAAGATCTTCTTACACTCTGGAAGTGCAGGGTAGCCCTAGATCTCGGGACGTACAGATCGCTAGATATATTTAAGTTAGCTGAGGCATATAGATCACTTTATTCTTCGGCCAGAAGCGCTGGTGTTAGATTAAGTAACATGTATATCACTCATACAATAAAATATATTGCAGCCATTGTACCTGGCTTCACTATCCTCGACTACAAGTACTATGGTAGTGAGTATATAAGGCTCTTTAAGCTATATACTGGTGCATCTTCAGGGGATATATATGTTGAGGTGTGCTTATCTATTTTTAATGGGAAGAGTCTTAGTGATCTTTTAGAGGAGCACAGCGATCTACATATAGAGGCATATATTGTCAAGTCATGCTAGCGTTCTTAAATCTATAAAAGCTTTTAATATGATCACATATTAAAGCACTAAAGTGGTGTATGAATTCCATGAGGATGAGTATTGAGCCTCAAGTCTATATAGGTTTTCCAGACGTGAAGCTTATTAAATCTATAGCTGAGGCTATGCGCGGCATTGTAGATGAATTCCTGATTAATGTGTCGCAGAATAAGATATCGATAACGGCTCTGGATCCGGCTAAAGTTGCGCTGATAAAGATAGATCTGCCATCAGATATTTTTCTCGATCTGAAGGTGGAAAGAGATCTTGGGATCGGCGTTTCCATAGAGAGCCTAGAAAACGTGCTGGAGGGAGTTAAAAAAACAGATAAGATATCGCTAGGTAGCGATGGGGAGTTTGTGGAGTTTATAGTTGAGGGTTTGCCGTCTAGAAGATTTAAATTTAGAAATATAGAGATTCCCACGTCAGAGATCCCTGAGCTGGATCTGGATTTCGATGTATCGGCAATTGTTTTATCGGATCCTTTCAAGATAGCTGTGAAGGATATAGCGGCTATCGGGAACTATATCCGGTTTATATGCAGAAGCGATGAGGCCATCGAGCTTGTTGAGGACGATACCAGGAAAGGTCTAGCTAGGCTTCAGCGCGAGACAGGATCGCTTATAGATATTAAATTCAAGAACCCTGCAGAATCCTCGTATGATGTTTCATATTTGGAGAAGATTCTGAAGATAACAAGTATAGCTAGCCAAGTATCCATTAATTTTGGAAATAATATTCCGCTTAAGCTTGATTTCTCTCTTGTTGTTGGTGGTGAAGCGGAATTCTATCTAGCCCCTAGAGCATGATAACTTTTTAACCCTCTATTTAGATTTAAGGTATTGTTTTTATCTGTTGTCTAGGAAGCATTAAAATATATTTTTATGTAGTTATATCTATAATTATTTAGAATAGTTGGAGGTGGTGTCAGCATCAAGTTTGAGCTAGACGACAAGGATAAAGAAATCCTTGAGCTTCTCCAGGAGCAAGGCGACCTGACTTTTGTAGAGCTTGGCAAAAAACTAAATATGAGCCCATCTACAGCCTATATAAGGGTTAGGCGCCTTAAGGAGTCTGGCTACATCAGGAAAACTATTGTTTTAATCGATTACTCGAAGGTCGGCTATAGGATTAAGGCATTCATTTTCGTAAAGGTCGATCCAAAGAAGTTCGAGAATGTGGTTAGGCTCATCGAAAAAATAGATAGGGTTCTGCAGATGTACGATATTACGGGTGAGCCAGCACTACTCCTCTATGCGGTGACTAAGGATCATGAAGATCTAGCTAAACTTCTAGATGAGATAGGAAAGATCGATGGAGTCTTATCAACCAACACCATGGTTGTTCTTAGAACTTTAAAGGAGGATTATAAGGTTAAGATAAAGTAGATAGGGTTTTTAAAACATAATATTTTGCGGTTTTAGGAGACGCTCGAGTCGTCTTTAGGAATTGCTGTAGCAAGCATCTCTTTAAGCTTGTTTCGTTTCTTATAATCTATATGTATTTCAAGATCTAACAAGCCTTTCTCTGAGTCAGGTTCTTTTATACCGGTCGCGCTAACCAGTATATAGCCTTTATCTACTATAGATTTAACTATGTCATGCCTTCCCTTTCTAATTACGTTTTCTATATATGAATCAAACCTATATTTATCAAGTATCTCCTTTTCGCTGACTACATGTTTACATATGAGACACGTATAATCCGGCATCAAAGCATTGAACCCGCATTTCGGGCATTCGGGAGGTAGTTCTGGTGTTTTTGTTTGTGTCCACCATCTATTCCATTCATATTTAAGTATGTTTAGCAGGTCTGTTGCTCCATGCCTAGTTATCTCTCTATATAGCTTGTCTCCATACTGTATTATCCAAGGCCCTATAGATGACATTACGTATTCGAGCTGTTCTTTACTTAAGCTATTTAGGTTCGAAACAATTTCAAAAGCTATGACCTGCTTTAGCTGCTGGATATATCTTTTGTATCTTCTGGTGAATGTGTCTATATCTATTTTCTTTGATTCGCCTATGATTATTTCAGTTATTCTAGTTAGGATGCTTTTCTCCAGTTCACGGGGTAGATTTAGATAGTCTATTCCGGTTATAGGGATCAGCTTATCTATGTTGGATTCGACCCATTCCTCCACATTAAATGTCTTCTTTTTAGCTTTTCTTTTCTTTCTCTTGCTTTTGTCTTGGGATACACTCATTCTTTGGTACGCACCTATCTAGGTAATTGTTATCTTGATTGGGGCCCAAATTAGTTTAGAGCTTCCTACGATTTAACTATAATTTCTTGGCTAATTATATTGATTAAGCTAGTTAAATGTTATTAGTTGCTATGGTAATACCTATATATGGAGGATGGTAGGGTAATAGCTTAACCATGGTGTTATCCAGATATTATTAGGTATAAAGTAGTTGCAGCCTATCTGGTGTGTGAGGCATTTAATAAAGCCCTATCTATTAGAAAAAGTAACAGCAGGTGATTCTGGTGTCGAGCGTAGGTCTTAGGGATGAGGGTGCCTATAAGGGTGGCTACAGATCTTTAGATGAGGATCTAGATGTAGTTAGAAAGGTCAAAATAATAAAGATGGATGGAAGAATCGAGAGATTCAACGTAGAGAAGCTGGTCAAGTCTATACTAAAGGCGTTTAGAGCAGCAGGTTTATCGCTTAAATGGGTCGATGAGGTTGTTGCCGATGTTATTGGGGATATAGCCAAGAAATGTAAAGATTCAAAAGAAAGCTGTGAGGTATCCTATAGGGAGGTCTATGATCTTGTTGAGAAGGCTATGATGAGCAGAATAGTTAAGGATTACAGGTTTAGTGAAGCCGTAAAGAGATACGCTCTCGCTAGAATATATCAAGATGTATATGGAAAAGATCGTTGGGACGGCTCGTTTGATTCTAGAGATCTCAAGCTCACCTATCCAGCGATAAAGGTTCTGGAGGCTAGATACCTTATAAAGGATCCAAATACATTGAGATATACTGAAACCCCACAAATGCTATTTAGAAGGGTAGCTAGAAGTATTGCGGAAGTTGAGAAACGTTATGGGGCTTCAGATGAGGAGATCAGGAAGATTGAGGAAGAGTTCTACGAGCTTCTCTCAAGCCTAAGGTTCCTGCCAAACACCCCTACACTAATGAATGCTGGCACCGATAACGGCTTGTTGTCTGCATGCTTCGTTATTCCGGTTAGAGACTCGCTAACCACGCCCGACGGAGAAGGCATAATGGACGCTTTGAGGGCGCAGGCGATCATACAGAAGCTTGCTGGAGGCACAGGATTCTCGTTCTCCGAACTGAGGCCTGAAGGGGATGTTGTTGCGTCCACCTCTGGAGTTGCGTCGGGACCCCTCAGCTTTATGAGGCTGTTCGATGTAAATACCGATGTTATCAAGCAGGGTGGCAAGAGGCGTGGAGCCAACATGGGTATTTTGCATGTGTGGCATCCGGATATTGAGAAGTTTATACTTTCGAAGACTGGCCAGCTAAAAGATGTTCACCTCCAGAACTTCAATATATCCGTGGGGGTTAACGATGCTTTCCTTGAGGCTGTCGATAAGGGGGAGAAGTTCCCGCTTATTAATCCTAGGAAGACACAGTTAAGACCTGGATCTGGTGATTCTAGATACTATGCTGTTGTTAAGGCTAGATTCAGCATAAAGGAGGAGTGGGTTCAGG
>JALXCO010000100.1:0-625 GCA_026990885.1 Desulfurococcales archaeon | reverse complement strand
TAGATGGATTGATGCTAGAAAACTCTGGAGCAAGATCGTTTATGGTGCTTGGGACTCTGGGGATCCAGGCCTAGTGTTTATCGATACTATAAACAGGACTGAACCGTCCTGGTACTTCGGTAAGATCAACGCGACCAATCCATGTTCTGAAAGCCCCCTACTAGACTGGGAGCCCTGCAATCTCGGCTCGCTAGATCTATCGAAATACGTAGTTACGGTTAACGGTGAAGCTAAACTTGATCTCGATAGGCTAAAGAGAGATATATATACAGCTATAAGATTCCTCGACAACGTAATAGACGCCGCAAAATGGATACTGCCGCAGCTTGAGAGAGGGGCAAAATTAACCAGAAAGATAGGCTTAGGCGTTATGGGATGGGCCCATGCACTTATAAAGCTTGGAATCAGGTACGATTCTCCAGACGCTATATATCTAGCATGGTACCTGGCTAGATTCATATATTACCACTCTATGAAGGCATCTATAGAGCTAGCTAAAGTTAGGGGAGCATTCCCTGTATTTAATCCAAAGCTGTTTAGACCGACATGGATGCATGCTAAGGATGTTAGAGAGATATTTGAGATTGCCGGAATCGAGTTTAAGGTTAGTGAGAAGGTGAGGAAG
>JALXCO010000099.1 GCA_026990885.1 Desulfurococcales archaeon | reverse complement strand
GCCTTGAGCATATAGAGATCCCTTATAAATATGATAGTAAATAATGATTTAACGCTTAGTGTGTTTGGGTGATCTAAAATCTCCAAATCAAGTTCAATAGCTAGATATATTATTCAGTATCTTAAAGAAAATAATGGTGCAGCAAAGGATCGTGAGATATACGAGTTCATCAGAAAAAAATTCAATATATCTTACAACGATTTTCTTACCTTTTTAATGAATCTAGAGATAAATGGCTACATCACAGTTAGCACTATAAGTGATAATTTAAGGGCTGTAAATTTAATTAGAAAATAGATTTGTTTATTTATGATCGTTATGGTTTAATTAAAATTAAATTCTTAGTAGCATTATAGCCTTATGGTTAATATTTTCCGGAGTTTAAGTAGTAGGTGGACTTGAATGAAGGAGTCCAATGCGGATGATGATTATCTCAGGAAGCTGAAAGAGATCGAGTCGCTAGTTAGGCGTTTTCTTATTATAATAGGTGAAGATCCCGAGAGGGAGGGTCTTAGGGATACGCCTAAGAGGGTAGCTAAGATGTGGCTTGATGAGTTGGCTGTTGGGTACAGGATAAATGCTGTGGATCATTTGAAGAAATTCAATTTAGAGAATGGTGAAGATACATATAAGAGAAATGGGGACATCATAGTTATAACCGATATACCTGTGAGAAGCATGTGTGAGCATCATCTACTTCCAATAATAGGCAAGGCATCGATTGCATATATACCCAATGGCTATATTCTCGGGTTCTCTAAATTCGCTAGAATTATAGATACCCTTTCAAGAAAGTTGCAGATCCAGGAAAGATTAACAGATCAGATAGCCGACTTCATAATGGAGAATCTAAAAGCAAAGGGTGTATTAGTGATTCTCGAGGCAATCCATCTATGTGCTCTTCAGCGAGGCGTTAAAGAGCCGTTAAAGATGACGACTAGAACTGCTAGAGGTGTATTTAAGGATAATAGCGAGCTTAGAAATGAGGCCTTAACGTTATTGCTGTCTAGTGAGAAGGGGTCGTATAAGGTGCAGACCATTATAGATTTGGTGTGATTTAGTTTTAGGTATATATTTGATTTATATTTTTGAATATATTTATCAGCCTGCATATATAATATAGGTCTTGATATTAAATATTTTATTTAGAGATTTGGTGTTGAATAAGTGCCCAACATAGTTAGACGTGTCATAAAGATTGGAGAAAAGAGTATAGGGGTTACTATCCCTAAAGAGTGGCTTGATCATTTGGGAATAAATATAGGATCTACAATAGAGCTCTCTCTGTCAGACGATCACATTATAGTATCGCCGTTGGTAAGAGGAGCTATTAAAGTTAAAAGCGTTACGGTTCAGGAGGAAGATATAGATAAGCTATCTAAAATAATTATAGCTAGCTACTTAGAAGGCTTCGATATTATAGAGATTAAAACCTCGTCCCAGAAGGTAAGGGGGATACTTTCTAATCTTCTGACTAAGTTGCCTGGTATACTTATACTCGAGAAAGATTATGGGTACCAGGTGAGGATCACTGTTGATGAGCAGACGACGGATGTTAAGTCCCTGATCTATTCGATGAGATATAGTGTAGACGATATGTTTAAGTTGCTTTTAAAGTATCTCATTGAACCTATAAAAAGGGAGCTTCTAGATCATATATTTGCCCTGGACGACGATGTTGATAGACTTCATTTCTTAGCGGTTAGATGTATAAGGCGTACTCTAAGTAAAGATCCCAAAAACTCAGCTGATCTAATGCTAGCTATAAAGACTCTCGAGCATGTTGGCGACTCTATAGATCGTATTGCTAATTTGATTCTTAAATCAAACCTAGATAACGAATGCAATAGATATATTAAAGAAATTGTAGATATCGCATACAGCTACCACATCAACTCGATAGACTCATATATTAATGAAGACACCATGAAGGCTGTCGACGCCCTCAATAATAGGGAGAAAACAATAGAAAAAATCATGGATCTAGGCGTGTCGAGACTAAGCAGGTGCTCGCCCTATATGTCGGCTATTATGCATGAAGCGCTTATGATAGTATCATTAAGTGCGGAGCTAGGGGAATTAACAATGAGCAAATACGTCAGGGGAATGATTAAAAATAAATAGTATTTTTAAATAATAATCACTACTATTGCTCTTCCTGACTTGTTTCACTAAATACAATAAGGTTATTTTCCGATAAGGCCTTTAATATATCGATCACTGGAGTCTCAACATCCTCTTTCGACAACATGAGCTCCTCCGAAACCTTCGTTATTATATCCGAGACGCTTCTATTTCCGTCGCATAGAGACCATATATAGTAGGCAGCTGGATTCAGCAGGTATGCGTCTTTGTCGTTTAGGGCTACTATGTAGTCTTCTCCTTCCATACCAACGCTTTTTCCTTGCTTAATTGGTTTGGATTCGGGATCAAGATCACTCATTCAAGATCACCTCTCTCTATGGGTTTGAAATCTTCCTCCTCTAAAACTCTTTCTGCTACCTCTAGCTCCTGTATCTGGTCTATAGTTATTTTTGGCTTTCGGATATTGGTTTGGTATAGAATTGATCTCTGGAGCCTCATCGTTGTTTCCTTTATCGATCACACTTTTCGAGCCTATATTCAATTGCAGCTCTCCTTTAAATATAGTTGTCCATGCATTGTTTATCTTGATAACATCCCCCTCGCTCACGTTTCCCGCATGTCTACCCCATAAAATAGTTTTCACTCGACCTGTCTCGTCACCTATTATGGCCTCGCTTAATGTTCGCTCTCCTTTAGATGTCTGTATCTTTTTAAGCGGTTTTGTTTCTATGACCCTTGCGGTTATGTTTATTAGCTCCATATTTGGCTTTAGATCAATGATTCGAGTATATCTAACATCTTCCATTCTAATACATCTCTCGATTCGTTGATTATTAATTGCTTACACAGCTTTTAAGTTATCATGAAAACTACATTAGGGTGGTAGATTGATAAAGGAGATATATACAGATAACGCGCCTAGGCCAGTCGCGCCATATAGCCAGGCCATTATCGCTGATGATAAGTTCATATTTGTGTCTGGTCAAATACCTATAGATCCAAAAACCGGAAATATAATTTATGAGCCATTCTCTGAGGCGGCTAGAATGGTTTTTAAGAATATAAGCGAGATATTGAAGGCCTGTGGAAGCGGCATCGAGAAGGTGGTTAAAGTTACTGTGTATCTATCTAATATGGATAACTATGCTGAGCTAAATAAGGTCTATGAGGAATTCTTCAAAAAGCCATATCCAGCGAGAACAGTGGTTCAGGTCTCCAGACTACCTAGAGATGTCCCGCTCGAGGTTGAAGTTGTAGCTTTAAAATAAAGGTTATTTTTTTAGTTTTTCAATCAGTTTAGGTATTAATTCGTATAGGTCGGCAACTACACCATAGTCGGCGTATTTAAATATTGGTGCGTTAGGATCCTTATTTATAGCTATAATTGTTTTGGCGTTATTTATTCCAGCTATGTGCTGCGGCTGCCCAGAGATCCCTATTGCTAGATATATTTTCGGCCTAACTTTTTTGCCTGATAAACCTACCCAATGTTCTTCTGGGAGCCATTTAAGGTCGGCGGCTATAGGTCTTGAACAGCCTACCTGTGCGTTTAATAGATCTGCTAGCTCAAACGCTAGTTTTAGATCATCTTTGCTTTTGAATCCTCTACCAACCGAAACTATAATGTCTGCATCCTCAAGCTTTACCGCTGATCTCTCTTTCTCCTTTCTTTCAAGAATCCTTATACTTCCGTCCTGATATTTTGATGTGTCCAGCTCTTCGATCTCTGTTTGTACGCTGTCCAGCTTTGATGCCTCAGATTTTGTAGACGCTAGAAGTATAGCTGCTGAATCCATTATTTCCTGGTACATTATTACTCTTCCTGCCATAATGGATCTTGTTAGTACGGGTTTTGAATCCTTAACTATTATCTCGTTTGTCTCTGGTGATAGAGGCATATCTAATTTTTGAGCTACATATGATATAAGCTCCTTCATCATCTTGGTAGATTTGGCGAAGATATACTTGTAGCTCTGGTTACTGGCTACATCTAATATGGCTTTTGCTAGTTGTTGCGTAGATGTTTTGTCTGTTGTTTTGAGCACATATAGTTTGGTTAATCCAAGTTCTTTGACTTCCTGAAGCTGGTTCTCCTCTTTTTCGTGGATCAGGGCTACCGCATAATATGGTTTAAATATAGATGCGTGATCTTTGCTTTTCGATATTGCACCAGCTATCTCTATTATCTCGTTTGGATATCCAATAATTAGGCTTGCCACTCTACTCCCCCGCTACTTGCTCTCTTTCTTGATGATTTCTATAAGTTTTTCTGCAGCCTCATCTATGCTTTTATATTCAATCATTATGTTCTTTCTGGTTAGCTGGACACCCTTAAAGTCGTATTTAACCTTCGGCTCATCCAGCTCTAACTCTAGATCACTGAAGCCTATCACGTTTATAGGTTTCTTAACAGCTAATCTGATCTGTAGGAGCGTGGGTAGCCGCGGCGTATTTATTTCTCTGGTTACCGATATAACCAGAGGTAGTTTTGCTTCTATGACCTCGGTGTATTGGTCCAGCTCTCTCTCCACCTTAACATTCTCACCGTTTATCGATAGAGATCTAGCGAAGGTCACCAGCCCATAGTCTAATTCAGCAGCTACTCTTGGTGGGACCTCAGAGGAAAACATATCGATCGTTGCCTCACCACACAAAACTAATTTGTAGTCGCCATATTTCTTTATTGCTTTAGCCAGTGCTTTAGCTGTTGTTTGGGGACCTCGGCCTATTCCTCTCTGATCAGCTATTATATATGCCTCGTCAGCTCCCATAGCTAGAACCTCTCTTAGAGCGTTTTGTGCCTCTTTGGTTCTTTTCTCTATGGGTCCCCAGGTAAGCATGCTGAATACTGTAATTTTTTTAGCTATACCTGCCTGCTTTATTCTTATGGCTTCCTCGACTGCATTGCGATCTATATCGCTGATTTTGAGTGGTATTTGATCTAGCAAGGGCTTATTTGTGTTGGGATCTATTCTAAGATAAGATGTATCCAGAGCTGTTTTAACTAGTACAGCTATATTCACATTTATCCCCAGAGGATATATTGTTATTCAATAATTATTATTATGTCTCTATACTAAATACTGCATGGAAGAATAACCGGGATATAGTTGGGGTAAAGGTGTGTGTTGTATGGTTAATGATCAGGAAAACATAAGGAAAATAGTAGTTATAGGCTCTGGAACCATGGGCCATGGAATAGCTGAGGTATCCGCTATATCAGGCTTCAACGTTACTATGGTTGATATTTCTGATGAGATTCTTAATAAGGCTCTTGAAAAGATTCGCTGGAGTTTAGAGAAATTGAGGGAGAAGGGCTCCATATCTGAGGATGTTGATTCTATTATGGGTAGGATCTCGGTATCAACTGATCTGGATAAAGCGGTAAGAGATGCTGATTTTGTTATTGAGGCTGTTCCGGAGAAGATCGATCTTAAGATCGATATATTTAGAAGGATCGATCAATCAGCCCCTAAACATGCAATCATAGCCTCAAATACCTCATCGCTACCTATATCGGAGCTAGCTAAAGCTACATCGAGACCCGACAAGGTTATTGGTATGCATTTCTTTAATCCTCCTGTATTAATGAAACTAGTTGAGGTTATAAGAGGAGAGAAAACTTCAGACGCAACTCTAGAGGCAACGATTAGGCTAGCTAAGAAATTAGGAAAAGAGGTAGTAGTAGTTAATAAGGATGTTCCAGGCTTTATAGTCAACAGGATATTATCTCGGGTTGTTGAGAGCGCATGCCTAGCTATAGATAACGATGAAGCTGATGTCATCTCGATTGATAGTGCTCTAAGATATAAGCTGGATCTACCCATGGGCATATTTGAACTCGTAGATTTCAGCGGAATTGACGTTATTGTGTATATATTTAACGAGATGAAGAAGAGGGGGTTTAAGGCATACGAATGTAAAGCATTGAAAAAGCTGTTTGAGGAGGGCAACTATGGAATGAAAACGGGTAGGGGCTTCTATAATTATCCATCTCCCAATGTATATGCTAGACCTTCTATACCTAGAGAAAAAGGCGAAGACATCAATATCGTGGATATAATGTCGCCAGCAATTAATGAGGCTTCCTATTTAATTAGGGAAGGTATTGTGGACGGTCCCGAGGTTGTTGATAAAGCTGTCAAGCTGGGGCTCGGCTATCCACGTGGGCTTCTTGAGATGGCGGATCAGTGGGGTATAGACGTTATATTGGATAGCTTGAATAGAATGCATAGTAAATACGGGTTTGATTGGTATAAGCCCGATGAATTATTGAGAAGCATGTATTCAGAATCTAGACTGGGTATTAAGACTGGCAAAGGCTTCTATAACTACCCCAATGTTGATATAAAGAATCTCAACACATTGATCATCAGGAAAGAAGATAAAGTTGCCTGGATCATACTCAACAGACCCAAAAAACTAAATGCGCTAAACCAAGAATTGCTTGATGAACTATCGCAGTCCTTAGATGAGTTAGAGAAAGATGATAGCGTGAGGGTTATAGTTTTAACTGGGAGCGGTAAGGCTTTTAGTGCTGGTGCCGACATAACCGGCTTTTCTGGAGTAAATCCCGTTAAAGCATATATATTCTCTAGGAAGTTCCAGGAGATTCTAGATAAGATAGAGAAATTAGCTAAACCAGTTATAGCTGGTATAAACGGCTACGCTCTAGGTGGTGGGTTGGAGCTGGCTATGGCGTGTGATCTAAGGTTCGCATCTAAAAACGCTATGTTGGGACAGCCAGAAATAAATCTGGGTCTTATACCTGGTGCGGGGGGAACACAGAGGCTTTCGAAATTAATAGGGCTTGGCAGGGCTAGGGAGCTGATATATACAGGTGAAAATATAGACGCTGTAGAGGCGAGAAAGATCGGGCTGGTCAATAGAGTTACTTCACACGAGATGTTTGAGGTAGAATTGAGGTCCTACGCAGCAAAGCTAGCTGAAAAACCGCCTATAGCGCTGATGATGGCTAAGCACGCTATAAACTATGGTTATGATCTACCAACATATATTGGTGAGGCATTGGAGTCCTCTAATTTCGCTGTATTATTCAGTACGGAAGACCTTATAGAGGGAGTGTCTGCGTTTTTAAGTAAGAGGAGGCCTGTCTTTAAAGGAAAATAAAGATCTATTCTCTATTTTTTAATCTAAGATTCAGCTTATCGGTGTATCTAGATATTATTCTTAGTTTTCTATAGGCTATCACTTCAGGTAGAAACTCTAGGGGTGCGTTATGGGATAAGTATATTTCGTTGTCTGCAGTTACCCTATTCAATACAGATCTGAGTTTCCTCGATATATCGATGTATTTTTCTAGTTTAGTGTTTCTTGAATCGAAGACCCCGATGGATAAATTGGTGACTTTCAACTGTTTTCTTTTCCTATAATATAGTGCTTCGGGTTTGCTTATAGGATCTATATGTATATATACGTTATTCTCTTCAATGTGACGCGATAAAGCTTCTAAAATCTTTAAGTTGAGATCAAAATACATTATTATAAATATATTTATTTCCTTATTCAGTACCGATATGAAGTCTTTTAATAAGTTAATGGCTTTATTTTCCTCTATATCTAGGCTCCTTTTTGCCAGTTCAGGCTCGTGTATATCAATCCATCTAAAGTTTTGCTTCTCCATATATTCTATTTCTCTCAGCAATACATTATACATATAGTCCTTAGCGAAGCTGTAGGGATTACTGTAGTAGGATGTAGATATAAGAGATCTATAGTAAAACGTGAAGGGACCCGGAACAGTAATAGATATCTTATCTATGTTTTTTGAAAGATCGATGTCAGCACTCTTCAGGATTCTAGATACTAAATTAGCCACCACCCTTCCGCTGGGAGTCTTTGATTTAATTTTCCCTTCAACGACTGGTTGCCTATAAAAGAAGTTGTTGTCGTAGAACCTAACTAACCCGTTGATAGATATGTTGTCGATGCCCCTAGCTATTGGAGTTAATATATCATCGCTCCAGTACGCTCCATCGCTAAATCTGTGGAACCCGTATTTATTCATGAGATCTATGTATTTCTTAATGACTTTTCCGATATTCTTTAGTAAAGTATCGCTGGAGCTTTCGATCACTACATCTGCTGGCTCCCTTCTATATATTTTAGCCAGGACCCTTGGTCTAGGCATTGGGCCAAATTGTATTGCCCTTATCGTTTTCATAGTGATCACCTAGCCATAGAAGCTATAGAACTATATAGCTATAACCTTTTTTAGCGAGTACGCCTCTCAGTCTTCTTGTTGCTGACACCATAACCTGTAGCTTTCTTCTGGCTATTTCTCGCGGCAGTAGTTTGAGTCCGCAGTCCGGATTTATATATATTTTTTCTGGTCTAACATATTTCATTGCTTTCTCTATAGCTCTTTCTACGCGGGACTCTTCCTCGACAGATCTATTGTGGACGTCTATCACCCCAAGCCCTATCTCTATATCGTTTAACTTCTTCAGTATATCTAGATCTCTAAACCCCCTGTTGGCGAATTCGAGGGCTAGTTGATCGTATTTTAATCTATCGAAATACTTTGATAGGGTAATATAGTCACTGTAGCATACATGCAATCCTAACTTGATATGGACACCCTTAGTGACCTCGTTGACTATATCTACCGCCCATTCAACTTCTTCCGGATGCGTCGTTAGCGCTGGCTCGTCGATCTGTATGAATTTAGCGCCATTATCCTGGAGTTCACGGACCTCCTGATTAATTATTGACGCTATTTTGGAGGCCAGCTCAATCTTGTCTCTATAATACTCATTATAGCTCCAATCAGCAATTGTATATGGGCCGGTAATGGTGAACTTTACAACATCTCTTGTCGTGACCTCATTTAGATAGAGAAACTCATCTACAGTTATACTTTTCGTTCTCTTTATCTCGCCGACAACCGCGGGTTTATTAAAAAAATTATTGCCCCAGACACGTACCGGGCCGTAGAATTTAAATCCTTCTATTCGTTCAGCGAAATATTCTACCATTTCATCTCTCCGCATCTCTCCATCGCTTGGTATATCTATACCCACAATCTCCTGCTCCCTTACTACCGATGTTACCGCATCATTGAATGCTTCATTTAGATCCTTCTCACCTATTCTGCCTTGCCTATATAGCTTTATGGTTTTTCTAAGCCATCTCGGCCGTGGATAGCTCCCGATAACTGTGGTTGGTAATATTGGTAGCTTTATATCTCTGTTAGCATCCATGTTATTAATTCACCTCAATCAGTTGGATTAGGGCTACTTTAAATTTAATTATTATATTAGTATTCTAAAATATAATTTTGGGTAAAGGCGAGTAACAACTAGGTATTTAGGGTTCTATATGTTGCCATCTATATTAAAGCGTTTTCTGCATAGAGCGTATACATTGCTGTTGAAGCCTGTATATATGGTGTATGAAAAGAAGCTTATGCACACAATCAAAAAATATAGTCTGCCAAAGCACATTGCTATTATACCTGATGGCAATAGAAGGTGGGCTAATACTGTTGGTTTACCTTCTACCATGGGGCATGAATATGGTTATAGAAAGATGAAGGAGGTGCTTAAGTGGTTAGATGAGTTGGGGATACGTATAGTAACTATCTATGCTATGTCCTATGAAAATTGTATAAAGCGAAGTGATGATGAGCGTAATCATCTATTTGAATTGATCTATAAAGGCTTAACCGAATTAATTGAGGAATCCGAGAAGAGAAATATAAAAATCAACGTTATTGGGAGGTTCGAGCTGATACCTGACTATTTAAAGAGCATAGCCTACATGGCTAATGAGAAAACTAAAGGTAACGATGATAGAATAATAAATATAGCTCTGTGTTATGGGGGGAGACAAGAGATTGTTGATGCGATCAAAAAACTTGTGGAAGACATGAGTTTAGGTATTATAAATAAAGATGAGATATCGGAGGATGTTGTGTCAAGATACATGTATATGGGTAAAGATGTTCCTTACCCTGATCCTGATCTGGTGATAAGGACATCAGGAGAAATAAGAATAAGCAATTTTCTATTGTGGAACTCTGCGTATTCGGAGCTGTATTTCTGTGAGGCGTTTTGGCCTGAGTTTAGAAAGATCGATTTACTGAGAGCTATAAGATCATATCAGGCTCGAGAAAGAAGATTTGGATCATAGCTAAAGCAACGTTAATAATAAACTAGATAAATTATTATTTATTCAGGTTTGAAAGCGATGAAGGAAGTTGAGGTTAGAGTACCTAAAGAATTATGGCCTAGAAGAGGTGGGTGGAAAGGTAAGGTCGTCAATATATTGGTTGAGCCTGGCGACAAGATAAATAAAGGCGACGTTGTTGCTGAAATCGAGATAGAGAAAGCAATTTTAGAAATTGAATCCCCATATAGTGGTGTAGTAGAAAAGGTGTTGTGTAGAGAAAATGAAACTATAGAGCCGGGATCACCATTAATTACTGTTAGGGTGTTGGAGTGATTGGATGCAGGAATCAAATATAGAATCAGGGTTAGGATAGACGATAAATACATAAGGATTAATAGACTCACAGCTGATCTAGGTATAGCTACAGTCTGCGAATCTGCTCTGTGCCCCAACATATATGAGTGCTGGAATAGTGGTACAGCCACATTCATGATTATGGGCGATATATGCACCCGAGGGTGTAGATTCTGCTATGTGAAGAAGGGAATCCCAGAGCCCTTGGATCCTGATGAGCCGAAAAAGGTAGCTTTGGCTGTTAAAAATCTAGAGCTAGACTACGTTACTATAACTAGTGTAGATAGAGATGATCTTCCGGATGGCGGAGCAGAGCATTTCGCTAAGACTATTATTGAAGTGAAAAAGTATTCGCCAAACGTTATAGTTGAGGCTCTCGTCCCCGATTTTCAAGGGGTTAAAGAATACGTTAAGCTGATCGTCAATACAGGTTTAGAGGTATTTGCTCATAACATTGAGACCGTTAAGAGACTCACACCTATAGTTAGGGATAGAAGGGCGGGATATGAGCAGAGTCTCAATGTGCTTAAATACGCAAAGGAGCTTAATCCAAAGCTAATTACTAAATCATCTATACTGCTGGGTTTTGGTGAAGAGAGGGAGGAAATCATTGAAGCCATGAAAGATCTTAGAGAGGTAGGGGTGGATATACTGGTTTTATCACAGTATCTTAGACCAAGTATCAAGCAGTTACCTGTACATAAGATATATAGTATAAATGAATTTAGGGATCTAGAGAAGATAGCCTACGGGTTGGGGTTTGCTTATGTTATTGCCCATCCGTTAGCTAGAACAAGCTATAAAGCTAGGGAGGCTTACTTTGAAGCCAGAAAAAGGATCCATACATAGCAACGAAGTTATAAGAGTTATTGTTGATGGTCCTAGAGATCCTCGGCTAAACATGTCGATAGATGAAGCTATAGCTAGATTAAGATATGATGTGGGCTATGACACGTTAAGGATATATATGTGGAAACCTACTGGCGTATCGATAGGTAGAAGGCAAGATCCCTACAGGGAAATCAATATTCAAGCAGTAGAAGAGAATGAATATATACTGGTTAGAAGACCGACTGGGGGTTCCGCACTAATACATAAAGAGGGTGGCGAGCTAACGTATAGCGTTGTTCTATCTAGTTCTCATCCTTTCTATAATCTTGATGTAGCAACTTCCGCCTCAGCCATAGCTACAGGTATAGCTAATGCTGTAAAGGCGCTAGGCTTGAACGCTGATATAGGCACATTTAAAGGTGTTGATGAGTCTCCGCTATGTTACGTCAGATCTGGTACAAGTGATGTTGTTGTTATGGGTAAAAAGATCTCTGGGAGTGCTCAGAGGAGATCCTGGAATGTATTGCTTCAGCACGGCACCTTTCTTTTGGATTTCAATAAAGCTGAGTGGGTTGATGTAATTAAAGTTAGCGGGAAGGATAGGTCTCTACTGGATAATATAGCTGGATTATATCAGTTATTAAACACCAATATAGATTTAAAGGATATAATAGATGCTTTGATCGATTCTATGGTTAAAACACTGGGATTTAAAGATTACGTTATGGGTTCTTTTACTCCTGAGGAGATCGATTTATCTTGGAAGCTGTATCGCTCCAAATACTCTACGGATAAGTGGAATATTCAAGGTATCGAGGATAATGATCTATAGTCGAGCCTTAGACAATAAAAGAACTCTAATACTTCTACATGAAGATGGTTCTCCAGCATTTAATCTAGCTATGGAAGAAGCCATATTGGAACTATTAAATAGAGAAGGGAAGATCGAGGATTTCAACTCTGTTGTTAGAATATGGATAAATAATCCAAGCATAATAATCGGCTATAACTTAAAGCCCTGCGAAGAAGTAAGATGCGAGCTTATCGATCTATTTAAGATACCTCTAGTCAGGAGGATAAGCGGCGGCGGCGCTGTATATCATGATTCTGGAAATATAAATGTTTCGGTGTTTATATCAAAGCGCCTATATGTAGATGAAATATATAGGTTTGGTACTAGAATTGTATTAAGCCTACTAGACAGATTAGGTCTTAAAGGGAGTATCGAAAATAAGAATGATGTGGTAGTTGATGGGTGGAAGATCTCGGGAAGTGCTGCAGCTATAAAATCAAGATCCTCACTATTCCATGCGACCCTATTGGTTGATTCAGATCTGGAGGTTTTGAGAAAGCTTATAATACCTAGAATTGAGAGGGTTAGAAGCGGAGAGGTTACCCCCTCTAAGTATAGGCCCACTAACCTGTCATACTTTATATCGCCTATAGATGTATGTAGCGTTATAGATAAATTATTATCAATTATCGATGAGGTGTTTAAGAACAGCTATATATCCTATACAATACCCGAAAAGCTCTATAGTTTTGCCCGGAAGCTATACTTTAGCAAATACTCGAAGCCTGAATGGAGCATTATGGGGCCTCTATACTATGCGGAGCCTAAGGAGCTTAAATGTTGAGTATTAAGGTTTCTTTTTGAACCACTGATCTAGAAGGCCTTTACCTTTAGTTGTCTGTATCTTGTCCATGGATCTGACTAGCCTGTCTAGATTGTTTTTCACACGTTCATAAGAGAAATCGTATTCATCTACCAGAAGCCTAATCACACCATTGATATCTGGTTTTGACCATTTGATTTCATAGTTATCAGTTACCGGAGGATTTAGAAAGAAATCGCGTATCTTTAGCGGGTCTACAGGAAACTTTGCTCCTGGTATCGCTTTTGCTATTCGCTCTATAGATTTATACGATTTGACCAGGTTTAAGGCGGTTTTTGGCCCGATACCTTTTATGCCGTCTGGGTTATAGTCTGTCCCAATCACTATGGCAAGATCTACTAGCTGCTCCCTAGACAAACCTAAAGAGCTTAATAACTTATCAAGATCTATTATTTCCGGCCTGAGCTCTACATATACATCCTTACCTGGTAGTTTTCTTTTTCCGCTGATAGTTAGATTCCTTACGAGTCTGGTGCTACCAAATAATAGTGAGTCGTAATCTTGGCTTACGGTGGCCCAAGCGTCTCCTTTTATAACAAGATACGCAGCCTGAGCCTCCCCCTCTGATGGTGCTTGGATCCATGGTATACCCATGTAAGTTAATAGTCTCTTTGACGACTCAACCATATCGCTAGTAAGCTTTGAGGTCGCTTGGGCGTACTTTCTCATTTCCTCTATATCGCCCCTCGATACAGCTTCCAAATACTTTCTTTCGGCCTCTGTCTTCATCGATCTTCTTTTTATGATCTCAGCGGCCTTTATTTCGGGAGCCTTTCCATCGAAGACATATATGGGTTTTATTCCAGCTTCAACTAGATTAATCGTTCTATAAAATAGCCCCGATAAATGGCTTGTTATTCGACCCTTGCTATCCATTAATGGTGTTCCATCGGGTTGCCTTATTGCTGAAAGGAACTGGTAGAGGGCGTTATATGCGTCTATAGCAACCGTTTTTCCCGCAAGCTCTTTTAAATCATTTACTACTCTTATAGCGCTGCTTGGAATTATTTCCTTTAGGTTAACTCCCATTAATTCCACCTATGTAATTTTCTGTTATAAACTGGAAATTACCTATGCTTCTCCACTATCTTATTAAATATCTTCCTAATCAGCTCAGTCTTCTTTCCTTCATAATAAGCGATTACGGCACCACTTTCTCTGTACCAGGTCCTTGGATATTTTTTATCGTCTATTTTTTCGCATTTAACCCCAATCTCTGTACACGCTTCAAGGATTCTATCGAGATCTATATTACCATAGTAGGGGGTTTTAGGTACTCTTCTACCAAGTCTTCTAGGTATAGTTTGGTTGAAATACTCTAGCCAGAGAATAAGCTTTTTGAAAATACTTCACCGAGGCTTTTTTACTCCTGGATAAGTACAGCGTTAATAACACCATCTTGTCCTGGCCGTGAGGTTACTATTGCTTTTCCGATCTCTGTTTCTATTATAGACCCCTTAACTATAATCTGTCTCCGCGCATAGTCGGGATTGGCAGGTGTTTTCTCAACCCTAATGATTCTTGCCTTTACGGATTTATTTTCACTAGGATTAAATACATTTGCATATACAGCTCTCCTTAGTCTAATCTTTATGTTTCCGCCACGTACTCTCTTAATTACTCTTTTCTCTTTAACGTCTACTGTAGTATCTGTAGGGAAGTCACCAAGCTCGAACTTTCTTCTTTTTCTATGGGGTCTCTTTACGCCTCCAGATATCTTTTTCAGATCATTACTGTGGTATATAGGCATGTTATCCACCGAGCTTTTCGGCTTGATAGCTACTAAGATATAGCATATATGGGGGCTTATTAATTTATTTAGTTGTAGCTCACTCCCAAATATTTTTATAGAGTAGATTTAGCCCCTCCACAATCAGCCACGGCCCAGTATGAGCTAACACCTCTTCTCTAAATACTATTCTCTTACCTATATCCACATTGAACTTATCCAGTAGCTTATCTACCTTTTCCAGCCCCAGCGGCCTATCTGAAGAGTAATAGCTAGCATTTTCATATATGATAATGTCAACACTATCTATTTTTCTTAGTACTTCCTCGAACTCCATATATGCTGAGCCGATGCTATCGGTGATGCACTCACCACCAACAAGCCATACGGCGTCACATATATGGCTAGAAGATCCTGGAGACCAGAAACCTCCAACAGGGCCAAAATCGAGCACAACCAGAACTTTCAATCTGTCATCTTCAACCCTCTGTGTTTTGCTGGAGATATCCTGTATAGAGGTATAGAGTTTTGAGGCTAACCTTCTTGCATGCTCGCTGTATCCTAACACGTTTCCCAATACTATGGTGTTTGATATTATATCAGCTATATTTGTTGGCATTGGTAGCGGATATATATTTAGTCCTTGACTCATTATCTCGTCTATGACTCTACGCTGTACACCGGTTATGCTTATAATAAGCTCCGGATCTAGCTTTCTGATTAGATCTATATTTACATGTGTATAGCTAGCTACTTTGGGCTTTGATTTGGCTTCTGGAGGTTTATTGGAGAAGGCGTCTGTGGCTATAACTATATCGCCTAGACCCATCATGAATATTGTGTCCGTCAATCCGGAGCTGAGCGATATAACCTTCTTTACGGGTCTGGGTATTTCGATGTGTTTTCCTAAGATCTCGTTAAATATCTTCTCTTTTACCATATAACGAATCAGCCTCTAACCTCAGCATGTTTTAGCCAGTTTATTATATATGGTTAATGATGCTGTATATGGATCTATGTTTCCCGAGACCACCTTGTCCAAAATATCTGATCCGTCTTTCTTAAGATCTTTCCTAATCTTCTCTTCAATAATGTATTTAAGTATAAGTTCGACACTATATACTCTCCTATGAATTATTATATCGCTGAATGAGCCTCTATCGATCAAGAACTTTCTATGTTCATCAATTATATCCCCCAGCTCACTTATCCCGTGCCCCATTATTGATGATACTTTAACCACCTTCGGTACCCACCCATATTTGCTCTTATATTTTGATGATCTTATTATTTCTGTGAGTTGCCGGTACACAAGATCGGCTTCAGGCTTATCCGACTTATTAACGACGTAGATATCGCCTATCTCCATAATGCCGGCTTTCATGGCTTGAATCTCGTCACCGGCTCCAGGCATTAGAACGTTAATTACTGTATGTGAAACATTTATGATATCCACATCTGTCTGGCCCACACCGACACTTTCGATGATTATTTTATCGAAGCCTAAGCCGTCGAATGCTTCGATAAGGAGCACCGATGAGGGGCTAAGGCCCCCTGTCACTCCACGGGTTGCTGTACTCCTAATAAATACGTTTGGATCAAGGGAGTGGCTCTGCATCCTGATTCTATTCCCCATGAAGCTTCCTAGGGTGAATGGCGAGCTTGGATCTATACTCAACACAGCAACTCTCTCATTTCGATCTCTAAACAGGCTGATCAGCTTAGAAATAAGGGTGCTCTTGCCTACACCAGGAGAGCCGGTTACACCAATTATATGGGCTTTACCTCCTCTATTCATTAGATTTCTCATTATGCTGCTGATTGTTTCTATATCATGATCAGCTGGAAATTCTATTATGGTGAGTAGTTTAGAGATCGCCCTTATATCTCCGTTTAGGGCTCTGTATAGTAGTGTATCAATATTATTTTTGCTCAACGTTTTTACCCGCCAGCAACTTATTTATCTTTTCCACTATAACCTCGATCGGTGTATCCGGTGTAAAAACCTCACTTACACCCATAGATTTGAGCCTTTGCGCATCTTCCCACGGGATTATTCCTCCAACAATAACTTTTATATCTTCTGCGTTAAGCCTCTTTAGATGTTCTATAAGCTCAGGTATAAGAACCATATGTGCACCGCTATGTATACTTATCCCGATTATATCTACATCCTCCTGGACAGCTGCCTTGGCTATCATCTCGGGGGTCTGTCTGATTCCTATATATACAACTTCGAACCCATACTCCTTTAATGCTCTAGCAATAACTTTAGCTCCACGATCATGCCCGTCTAACCCTATTTTAGCCACCAGTATCTTGGCTCTTCTTTTAAGGCCGGGAGCACCAACAATCTCGAGACTATTACTCGACATTATTTCAGACCAAATATATTTGTTGTATTTACCGGATAAATTGGTTTTGATCATCTATAGCCTGTTCGTCATAGATAGATATTGAACCCTAATATAAAATAGGTTCGCTCCATTCACCATATACGCTTTTAAGCGAATTCATGATCTCTTCCAGAGTAGCTTTAGAGACAGCAGCATTATATACATATGGCATAATGTTTTCGCCTCTCATAGCTGCTCTCTCAAGCTCCGCTAGTACACGCTTGACCTTTATCCCGTCTCTAGAGCTCTTGAAGCGCTTCAGTTTATCTATTTGATGCTTCCTTATCTGTTCCTCGTTTACTTCAAATAACGGTATTTTCACCTCCTCCTCCAGAAGCTCGCCTTTAAATGCATTGACCCCAACCACTATCTTTTTCATTTCCTCAATCTCCTTCTGCTTCTTATAGGCGCTCTCGGTGATCTCTCTCTGCGGATACCCATTTTCAATAGCGTTTAGCATTCCGCCCATGGACTCTACACGATCTATGATCTTCCACGCCTCCTCCTCGATTTTATCCGTTAGCCACTCAATATAGTATGAGCCGCCTAGAGGATCAACTGTATCGGCAAGACCACTTTCATATGCGATGATTTGCTGGGTCCTTAACGCAAGTTTAGCCGAAAACTCTGTTGGGAGGGCTAGAGCCTCATCAAAAGCGTTTGTATGTAAGCTTTGCGTCCCACCTAATACAGCTGCTATAGCCTGAAGCGTGATCCTTATAATATTATTGTAGGGCTCAATTGCCCTTAATTCAACACCGCTTGTCTGTGTGTGGAATCTAAGCCACATACTCCTTTTTTTACGTGCCCCAAACCACTCCTTCATGATCTTGGCCCACATCCTCCTTGCAGCTCTAAACTTAGCTATATGCTCAAATACATTGATACCCGATACAAAGAAGAACGATAATCTAGGCGCGAAATCATCCACACTGTAGCCTCGATTTATCATTGCCCTAACATACTCGATGCCGTCAGCTAGTGTGAAAGCAAGCTCCTGCACGGCTGTTGCTCCAGCCTCATATATGTGGTATCCGGATATGCTTATAGGATTCCATTTAGGTAGGTTCTTCACGCTCCACTCTATAACGTCTATACCTATTTTCAAAGCTGATCTAGGAGGAAAGACCCATGTTTTTTGAGCTATGAACTCCTTTAATTGATCGTTCTGCACCGTACCACCTATCCTATCATCACTCACCCCTCTGCTCCTGGCTACAGCAACATAGAAACTCAACATAACGGGTGCTGGCGGATTAATAGTCATGTTGGTGGTTATTTTCCCCATATCTATATCCTTAAACAACAGATCCATATCCTCGATCGTAGCTACAGACACACCAGTAACGCCAACCTCTCCAGCAGCCAGGGGATTATCCGGATCTAAACCTATAAGTGTTGGGTGGTCAAAGGCTATAGATAGCCCCGTCTCTCCATGTTCGACTAGATACTTCAGCCTCTTATTAGTGTCTTCCGGCGATCCGAATCCGGAGAACTCCCTCATGGTCCAGATCTTTCCACGATACATGTTATAGTGTATACCCCTGGTAAACGGGTAAACACCGGGCAACCCGATCTTTTCAAAGTAGTCGCTATCCGCAATATCTAGCGGTGTATATACAGTTTTAACCTTAATACCTGAGTCAGTTGTGAATCTATCTAGACGATCTCTATATCCAAGCTCGATCTTGTCCCGCTCCCATTGATCTATGAGAGACTTTAGCTTCTCGATAAATTCCTTATTGAATGTCAAGCTAGATTAACACCTCTATAAATAATTATAGGCTATATTAAAATTAAAACATTGCATAAAATAATTAATGAAATATCTAAATAATAATTTAACGCATCATTTGAGAACTATAAATCTAATACTGTTTAAAGTCTCAGCACCGTTTAACCATTACACATAAAATGCTTATGGCCCCTCAAATCCACATATAGGACACTGGTATGTTACTCCTTGCTTTCTACATTTAGCACATCTCCATATGATGTACTTTCCACAATTTGGGCATGAGAAAGATACCCCTTTCTCATCTGGCGATACTAGCCTTTTGCATGATACACATTTCGGTGGTACTACATCCTCTATAACCACTGGTTTAGGTAGTGCGGATGACATCGTGTAACCCTAGTAAACCTTATGGCTTACAGGTAATATAAACATATATTATCTCTATAGCTGATGTATTTAGAGTGAATCCCGATATAATGGTGCCTAAACCATGGTAGATAAAGATGTATTTATAGCAGCTGAAGATGTTGAAAGGAATATGGAGAATTTTACTTTAATCGATGTTAGGCCATATCAGAAGTATGTTGCTGGCCATATACCAAGATCGATATGGATATGGTTCTGGGATTTTACGAGGCATAAAGAAGGGAAACCCTCAAGCTTTAAATCAGAAAGCGAATTAGCTAAGATACTCGGTAAATACGGTATCTCTGAAAAAGATCATGTAGTTATAGTATACGATTCAGGAACCATAGGGGTAGCCACATACACTCTATGGTTGCTGGAGTATATGGGTCAAGAAAAGGTTCAGCTTTTAAAAGGAGGTATTGATGAGTGGATCAAAGAAAATCGCCCCATAGAAAAAGGTATATATACACCGAAACCCAAGGAATATAATCCAAGGGTGAGAAGAGGTATAAGGGCGTCTCTAGACGAGATAGTGGAGATCGTGAACTCAAGCAATCGTGAATCGAAACCACTACTGCTAGACGTTAGAACCCCCCAAGAATATACAGGTGCGCTGAAAAACACTCCTAGACCAGGGAGGATCCCTGGATCTGTTCTTACCCCGCCGGAGATATATATAGATGCGTTATTTGGAAGAATAAGAGACGACATGTCTAGGCTACTGAATGAGATAAGAAAACGGGGAGCGATAACCTACTGCACCACAGGTGAGAGAGCGTCTTTTGCCTGGTTCGTTTTAACAAAAATACTTAAGCTAGACAACATTAAGCTCTTTCCTGAATCGTTCTATGAGTACTCCTCGCGTCAGGATTTGCCTATAGAGAAAGATTGATTATGGCTTTCCATTCCGGCGATATCCCTATATCCTGGTTACTCCTTCAACCTCCACATTATCTACTCCTGGGATCTCTAGTATCAGCGATTCCAGATGCTCAGTTCCCCCCTCCGTCTCTTCGGGAAAGGTTATATATGCCTTCAATACCTTATAACCGAAAGCTACCTCCTCAACCTCGTATCTATTTAGGTTATAGCCCTCTGGCAGCTTGTCCCTTAACTTATTGACTAGATCGCTAAAATCCTCTACAACATCTTCGGGATATATTTTTACTAAAGCTAGTACATCTGCCATTGATTTTGCACCTTAATCAATTCCAATAGCTAGGTATTAATACTTATCCATTGTGATCGATGGGTTATGTGGTTGGATTATGGCGGGGACCTCTCAGGCGTTGGGTAGCTAGTTAAGTTAATATATTAATTCAGTGAGATAATCTTATAAATTAGGATTATAATGATATTTTTAGTGGTGTAGAAAGACTTGGCATCCATGAGGGGAGAAAGCCCATTAAAGATATTGAGAGCATCGATATCTAGGGTAGTTATGGTGAAGTTGAAGGACGGATCAGAGTTTGTTGGCAGACTCGACATGGTTGATCCAACAATGAATGTGGTGCTCAGCGACGCTACACAGATATCTGACGGGGGTGAGGTCCCAGTAACTAAGTTTGGCAGGATACTTATTAGAGGGAGCCAGATACTGTATATATCAACAAACTATGATCAGGTTAAGGTTTTAAGGTAAAGCATACAGCGGCGCTAGGTTACCGCATGTGTTAATCAACTTTCTGTTAAAACTGAACGATCTCGATATTGAAGTTCTGAGGTATATAATTAGTAACGTTAGAAGAGGCAAAGAGTATGTGTTATACAGAAATATACAGTCTAGAACCCGCGCACCACAGAAAAAGCTTGATGAGTCACTAGCTAAACTAACTAGATTAAGAATACTAGTTAGACACCCTTCAAACCCAGAGTACTATAGGCCTACCTTCAGAGGGGTTAATGTATATGCTATCCACGTTCTAATTAGAAAAGGCGTAATAAAAGAGATCCTAGATAAGCTTGGAGTAGGTAAGGAAAGCGAGGTCTACCTAGCTAAGAGAGAAAACGACGAGTATGCCGTTGTCAAGTTCCATCGAATAGGATTTACCAGCTTTAAAAGAGCATCTATAATGAGGGATTATGGAATATACTTCCAGAGGTACGGATGGATATATAAAAGTATAGTGTCCGCTGAAAGGGAATACATAGCTTTGAATGAGTTGAGCAAGCTAGACTGTCTTGTTCCCAAGCCCTATGGCTATGCCGTCAATGCTGTTGTGACACAATACATTGAAGGGGTTGAGCTGTATAAAATAAAAGATCTAGAGAGCCCAACATCTGTTCTAATGGATATACTAGCAACTATCAGGACAGCATACCGCGATGCAGGAATAGTGCATGGTGATTTAAGCGAATACAATGTTATGGTGTCTATAGACCATACTGAGAGGGGCTATATTATAGATTGGCCCCAGTGGGTGTATAGAGATCATGAATCAGCCGAGATACTGCTCAGGCGCGATGTCGAGTATATTG
Organism: Desulfurococcales archaeon; assembly: GCA_026990885.1. Taxonomy (GTDB): domain Archaea; phylum Thermoproteota; class Thermoprotei_A; order Sulfolobales; family AG1; genus WANO01. Next base: position 1,581 of record JALXCO010000099.1, on the reverse strand, counting down.
TTAGATACTTTAGAAGGCGATACAACATAAAGATTAATTTTGAGGTTGCATATCAATATGTTACAGGGGTTATAGACCATTTCGAGAAAACATCATAGCTCTAGCGCTAACTCCTCGATACTATCTATGGGTATAGATATATATAGGGGGAACCCTAGGTCTAGGGAAGGAGCCACATATGCTGTATGTATAGTCGATAAGGACCGTAATATAGTGTATGAGGCTAAAGATATAAATATAGGAAGGGTAATCAGGATAGCATTTGAATATAAGCCAAAATATATAGTTTTAGACAACCTATTTGAGCTGGCTCCATCAAAAAAGAACGTATATAAAGTACTGTCGATGTTCCCCTACGAAAGCAGGATCCTGTTGGCTACATATGACCCCGATAGAGGGTTTAGAGATCTTAAGGATGTAGCTTTCGAGCACGGCATCGTCGATACATATAGGAAGCTCGACCCATTAACCGCCGCTAGAGTGCTGGCGTTGCTGGGAATTTATGGTGTGGGCTATAGCGTTAGGGAATGGGAGGAGAGATGTAGAATTATTGTTGCTAAAGGCAGGTCTGGAAGGTCTGGTGGCAGTTCTGAAGATCGGTATCTAAGGAATCTAAGAGCTGTTGTTCTTAGAGTAACTAGAAAAATAAAGAATATACTCGACGAGCATAAGATATCGTACCAGCTTACCTATAGGAAGTCTGAGGGTGGGTTTGATCGTGCTGAATTCATTGTTGATACATCTAGGGAAAAGCTCTATGGCTTGGTGAAGCCTCGAAGAGGTAGGTTGGCTAGAATCATTATAAGGCCTATAATAAGATCGAAGATAACGATCCCATCCAATATATCGACCCAACCCAGGTATGTGATTGTTGGCATAGATCCTGGGATAAGCTATGGTATAGCGGTAATGGATCTTTCAGGAAAGATAATGCATGTTGAAACAGTCAAGAATACGGACACTGGATATATTATATCCGCAATATTCAAGCACGGAACACCTATTCTTGTGGCTACAGACAAGATCCCGATCCCCGATGCAGTGAGAAAGATATCCGCCGTGTTCGGAAGCAGAATATATGAGCCTCATAGACTCTATAGCGATCTAGAGAAAACCAAGATGGTAGAGTCCCAGGGCTATCAATACAGCTCGATTCATGAGAGGGACGCTATATTTGCGTGTATACTGGCATATCGAAACTATCAGAGGAAGTTCCATGAGGTTGAAAAGATACTTAAGATGATGAATTTAAAGATGCCTCTGGATAAGATCGATAGAATCAAGGTTGAGTTGATCAAGGGTTCAAGTATAACTGACTCGATCGAAAAGGTTATAGAGGAGTACATGAATAGCGAGGAAGCATCCATAATGCAGCCTGAAATATACGATAGATTGATCAAGAACATCGTTGCTAATGAAAGCAGGCTACGCAACTTGGAGCATAGATACACCTTGCTCCTTCAGGAGAATGAGAAATTGAGGCAGGAAATAAAGAGTCTTAGAAGGGAGCTTGAGAAAGTGGTTATCGATTATGAATCATATAAAAAGACTATTAAGCAGGAGATAGTCAAGGAACGCGAG